>CAZCGD010000486.1:0-6501 GCA_964498105.1 uncultured Streptomycetaceae bacterium | reverse complement strand
CCGGACCGGAACTGTGAAATACCGCACAACCACAGCGCCCATGCAGGCGATGAGTTAGAATCGCGCGCGCCACAATTCAGCACTCAACATTAAAAACTCGACACTCGGCACCGCCGCTCTATGCTGCTGCACGTCGCGACGATCTTCCTCAGCGCTTTCCTGCTGTTCCTGGTTCAGCCCGTTATCGCCAAGCAAATCCTGCCCTGGTTCGGCGGCGCCGCCGCGGTATGGGCGATCTGCCTGGTGTTCTTCCAGTCGGTGCTGCTGCTCGGCTATGCCTATTCGGACTGGACCACGCGCTGGCTTACGCCGCGCAAGCAAGCGTGGCTGCACATCGCGCTGCTCGGCGCGAGCGTGCTGCTGCTGCCCATCATTCCGGACACGAGCTGGAAGCCGGGCGCCGAAAGCGGGGAGCCCACGCTGCTGATCCTGGGCCTGTTGAGCGCCACCATCGGCCTCCAATACTTTCTGTTGTCGACCACGAGCCCGCTGGTGCAGGTCTGGTTCTGGCAGAGTTTCCGGCACGCGGTCCCGTACCGGTTGTTCGCCCTGTCGAACCTTGCGTCCCTGCTGGCCCTGCTGTCGTATCCGGTGCTGATCGAGCCGTTCCTGCCGCTCGCCGTGCAGTCGTGGGCCTGGTCCATCGCCTATTGCGGCTTCGTGGCGTTGTGCGGGGCGACCGCGTTCGTCAGCACCCGCGGGCCGGCCGCCGCTCCCGCGCCGGCGGCGCAGGGCGGCAGCGCTGAGGAGGCGCCCCCCCTCGGCAGGCTGCTGCTGTGGGTCGTGCTGTCCGCCATGGGCTCTTGCCTGCTGCTGGCGGTCACCAATCACCTGACACAGAACATCGCCTCGATTCCGTTCCTGTGGGTGGTGCCGCTGTCGCTGTACCTGATCACCTTCATCCTGTGCTTCGATCACCCGCGCTGGTACCACCGCGGCGTGTTCCTGACGCTGGCCGCCGTGCTGCTGCCGGCGATGGCCTGGTACAGCGAGTCCCTCGATCTGTGGACCGCCGCGCCGCTCTACGCGGCGGGGCTCTTCGTATGCTGCATGTTCTGCCACGGTGAGCTCACCTTGCTCAAGCCCGGGCCCCGCTATCTCACGCGGTTCTACCTGATGGTATCGGTGGGCGGAGCCATCGGCGCGCTCCTGGTCGGCATTGCCGCGCCCAACCTGCTGTCGGGCTACTACGAATTGGGCATCACCCTCACGGCGTGCGCGGTGCTGCTGTATTACCGCACGCTTACCAGCCGCTGGTGGATTGCCGGCGCCTCGCTCGCGGTGGTAATGGGAACCGCGACCTTCACCGTCATCAATATCACCGACTACATTTCCAATGCGCGCGTCAAGCTGCGCAACTTCTACGGCGTGGTGCGCACGCGCGACTACGCGAACCCGGTGCCGTTCCGCGTCATGTACCACGGCAACATCAACCATGGCGGGCAGTTGCTGGACCCGGCCCAGCGCAACCAGCCCACCAGCTATTTCGCTCCGACCAGCGGCTATGGGCGCGCCTTTGCCAGCCTGCCGGCCGGGCCGCGGCGGGTCGGGGTGATCGGCCTTGGGGCGGGGGCCATCGCCGCCTACTCGCGGGCGGGCGACGTGTTCCGTTTCTACGAGATCGATCCGCAAGTGGCCGCAGTCGCGGTCTCGGAATTCTCGTTTCTGCGCGACAGCCCGGCGCAGACCGAGATCGTGCTCGGCGACGGGCGCCTGTCCCTGGAGCGCGAGGGCAACCAGAACTACGACCTGCTCGCGATCGACGCCTTCTCCGGGGACTCCATTCCGATGCACCTCGTCACGCGCGAGGCAATGGCCACGTACGTCCGTCATTTGAAGCCCGACGGCGTGATCGTCTTCCAGGCGACCAACCGCTTCGTGGATATCGCGCCGGTGGTTGAGCGGCTTGCCGCCGAGTTTGGTATGACGGCGGTATTGATTGCCGATGCCCCCGAGGGCACCGAGGGCGCCGACTACTGGGTCTCAGGCACTGACCAGATCATCGTCACGAAGAACGCGCGGCTGCTGGCCGCGGAACCGATCAGCTCGGTGGCGCAGCCGCTGGCGCCCCGTCCTGGCTTCCGCGTGTGGACCGATAACTTTTACAACCTGCTGCACGTCCTCAAGTACTGACCTGCTGAATTTTTGTGCAAACCAGGCGCGGGCCAGTGATTCCGCCTGATCCGCGTCCGTCGCCGCCGTTTACCCACACAGTTATCCACAAGAATTGTGAATTACTTTTTCGGTGCCGACTGTCGCCGCGCGGAGACACATGGAGGACGGTCTGCTGTGGTGGGCGCCGCCGCACCCCGCAATAGCACGCCGCCAAGGCGCAAAGGGCGCCAAGAAAAGCTGAGACACGAAGGACACGAAGGACACGAAGGACACGAAGGAAAATGGGGTAACCCCTCATCCCTCATCCCTGTCGTCCGCGGCTAGAGGCCGCGGACGAAAGTTTCAATACCCCGCAGCAGCATTTCCACCGCGATCGCGGTGAGGATGAGCCCCATCAGCCGCTCGAAGGCGAGCAGTCCCTGTTCGCCCGCCAGTTTGGCGAGGCGGTCCGCGGAAACCAATATCGCCACCGTCACCAGCATGGCAACACTGACGGCAGCGCACCACTCCAGCAGCCGCTGCGGCGCGCGCGACACCAGCAGCATCACGGTCGCGATCGCCGCCGGCCCTGCAATCGAGGGAATGGCGAGCGGCACGATGAACGGCTCGCCGCCCACCGTGTCCCCGAAGACGCCCTCGGGACGGCGGAAAATCATCCGCAGCGCGATCAGGAACAGAATGACGCCGCCGGCGATTGTCAGCGAAGGATCTGACAGTCCAAGGACGCCGAGAATGGCCGCGCCGAAGAAGACAAACACGAGCAGGACCGCGAACGCAATGGCGCATTCGCGCAGGATGACCTCTTTGCGCCGCGCCGGCTCGACGTTTCGCAGCAATGACACGAACAGCGGGATGTTCCCGATCGGGTCCATCACCAGCAGCAGGATCACGACGGCCGAAGTGAACGAGATATCCATCGCACGGGGCCTGAAATCGACAGTTTATGCGCTATTCACGCCGAAAATTGATAAGATTGGCGTGGATTTCCCCTGCCTGATAACCCCACGAGATAGCCATCAATGCCGGATGCCAGGGTACAGTCGGCGATCGCGCATTGGGCGCCGCGCTTCGTATCGAACGGAGTACCGCTGACCGATTTCGAGGAGGTGACTGCCGGGATCGAGTGCTGGGAGGACTGGTGCCGGGCCTGGAGCGCGCGCGCCGCTGTCCACGAGGAGCTGGGTCGCAAGTCCCTGGCCGATGGATATCAACGTTCCGCTGGCGAGCATTTGACACGTGCCGCGGTGTGCTACCACTTCGCCAAGTTCGTGTTCGTAGTCGACTACGAGCAGATGAAGGCCGCGCACCGGAAGGCAGTGGAATGCCGGAATCTCGCCCTGCCTCTGATCGATCCTCCTGGCGAGCGGGTGTTGATTCCCTACGAAGGCAGGCATCTCGCGGGCAATCTTCGTAAACCGGCGGGAGCTGTCAAACCGCCGCTGGTGGTCATGTGCATGGGGCTCGACTCGACCAAGGAGGAAATGGACTCCAACGAGAGCGTATTCCTCGCGCGCGGCATGGCGACCCTTGCTTTTGACGGGCCCGGCCAGGGCGAGGGCGAATACGATTTCGCCATTCGCGGCGACTACGAGGTAGTGGTCAAGGCGGTGGTGGATTACGTCGAGACCCGCCGCGACGTGGACGCCGGCCGCGTCGGCTTGTGGGGGGTATCCCTCGGCGGCTACTACGCGCCGCGCGCCTGCGCGTTCGAGAAGCGCATCAAGGCCTGCATCGCGCTATCCGGCCCCTACGAGTGGGCGGATTTCTTCGACCGGCTGCCCGACCTGACCCGCAACACGTTCCAGGTGCGTTCCAAGAGCCCGAACGAGGCGGAAGCGCGCAAGCGGGCGGCGACGCTCTCGCTCAAGGACGTGGCCCGCAGTATCACCTGCCCATTGTTTATCGTGGCGGGCAAGCTCGACGGAATCGTGCCCTGGCAGGAAGGCGAGCGGCTCGCCGCGGCGGCGTCCGGGCCGGTGGTGCGTTGCTTCATCGAGGATGGAAATCATGTGGCCAACAACCGCGGCTACCGTTATCGTACGCAGTCGGCCGACTGGATGGCGCAGTGCCTGGGTCTGCCGAGGAACCAATAAAGGGGGGAGCAACGATGGATAAGCTGATAATGCTTGCAACGGCCTGCGTATTGTCGACATCCGCCTGGGGCGCCGCTGCGCCCGAGAAATACCCGGGCAAGCCGATCCGCATGCTGGTGCCGTTCTCCGCCGGGAGCCAGACCGACATCCTCGCGCGCTGGATCGGGGAAAAAATGGTTGAGAGCTGGGGTCAGCAGGTGGTGGTGGACAACCGCCCGAGCGCAGGCGGCACTATCGCCTCCGAGTACGTGCTCGCCGCCAACCCCGACGGGCACACGCTGATGATGGTTTCCACCGGCCACGCCGGCAACGCGACGCTCTACTCGAAGCTGTCGTACGACACCATCAGGGATTTCGCCGGCGTCACTCGCGTCGCCAGCGTGCCGAATCTACTGGTGGTGGCGCCCTCGCTCGGGCCGAAAACCGTGAAGGAACTGGTTGCGTACGCCAAGGCACGGCCGGGCCAGATCAATTTCAGCTCGGCGGGCATCGGCAGCGGCACCCAGATCAACGGCGAGATGTTCAAGGTCGCGGCGGGCATCGAGGCGACCCATGTTCCCTACAAAGGGGCGCCCGAGTCGCTCAACGAAGCGGCGACCGGACGGGTGCATTTCACCTTTTCGCCGATCCTGGTGGCGATGGGACAGGTCAAGGCGGGCCGGGTGGCGGTGCTCGCCGTGAGCACTGCGAAGCGTTCGGCGTTGTTTCCCGACGTGCCGACCGTCGCGGAGGCGGGCATCCCCGGGTTCGAATACGACCAGTGGTACGGCCTGCTGGCCTCCGCCAGGACGCCGCGCCCCATCGTCAACCAGGTGAACAGGGAAATCGTGCGCATCCTCAACCTGGCTGACATCAAGGAGCGCATGCTGACGCAGGGCGCGACGCCGGCTCCTACCACGCCTGAGGAATTCGATGCCTTTATCCGTTCCGAAGTGAAGCGCTTCGCCAAGGTGCTGATCGCCGCTGGGGCGCGCATTAATTAAGCGGACAACCATTGAACCGCCAAGCCGCCAAGGAAACCGGGGGAGGACAACATGAATAGATTTCTTGTTTTGATCCTGGTTTTCATGGGATCGGGAACCGCATTGGGTGCCGATCCGGCGGCGGACTATCCAAACCGGCCGATTCGCCTCATTTCGGGATCTCCCGGGAGCACCTCGGATTTCGCCGCCCGCTTCATCGCGCAGAAGCTTACCGAGCGTTGGGGCCAGCAGGTGGTGGTGGACAATCGGCCGGGGGCGGGAGGCATCATCGGCGTTGAGATCGGGTCCAAGGCGGCCCCTGATGGTTACACGCTCATGATCGGGCACATCGGTACGCATGCCAGCGCGCAGTTCCTGTACAGCAAGCTGGCGTACGATCCGATCAAGGACTTCGCGCCGATTTCCCAGCTCACGAATTCAGGCATCGCGCTGGCGGTGCACCCTTCGTTGCCGGTGAAGGACCTCAGGGAGTTTGTCGCCTTTGCCAAGGCGAAGCCCGGGACTATCAATTACGGGTCGGCCGGAGGTGGCACCAGCAGCCAGCTTTCCGGCGAACTGTTCAACCAGATGACCGGGGCGAAGCTGGTTCACATTCCGTACAAGGGAGCGGGTTTCGCGCTGACTGCCCTCATGTCGGGCGAGATCCAGGCGGCGTTCCTGTCGACGACGACGATAGCCACGCAGGCGAGGGCTGGCAAGGTGCGGCCGCTGGCGGTATTGAGCCCGCAGCGCTTTCCGGCGGCGCCGGAAATTCCGAGCGCGACGGAAGCGGGCATGCCCGGCCTCGAGTCGAGCGTATGGATTGGCCTGTTCGGTCAGGCAAAGCTGCCGCGGCCCATCGTGATGAAGATCAACAGGGAAGTGGTGGCGAGCCTGCGGCTTCCCGAGGCACGGTCGCTCCTGCTCGCCCATGGCGCCGAGGCCGTGCCCACGACGCCCGAGGAATTTGACAGGTTCGTAAAGAGCGAGATTACCAAGTGGGGCAAGGTGATCAAGGCGGCGGGCATCAAGGCGAATTGACGGCAGGGAGCACAGAACCGTGGAGAAAAAGCGCTCGCCACGGTCGATACGCGGAGCGTGGGGCAGATAAGACAGAGGACCAGGGGGGACACATGACTTCAGACGACAGGATTTCGCGGCGGGATTTCATCAAGTTCGGAGCGGCTGCCGGCGGCGCGACTCTGGCGGGCTCGCAACTCGTGGAGACGGCATTCGCCAACCGGCACCCGGCCCCGCGGCCGACGAGCCTCACTTATCTCGACCGCAACATGTACCGCAAGAACACGGATGTGCTGGCGGTGTTCTCCCCC
>CAZCGD010000485.1:0-5751 GCA_964498105.1 uncultured Streptomycetaceae bacterium | reverse complement strand
CGCTCGGCGTGGGATCGCGTCCCATTGCCTACACCACGCCGGCGATCGAAAACATCAACGGCCAGGCGATCACGCTGGCGGTGAAGCACAAGGACAAGCGCGACCCCAGGCAGTGGAAGGGCTTCAAGTTCGCGGTGCCCTTCGATTTCTCGATGCACAACTACCTGCTGCGCTACTACGTGGCGGAGCACGGGCTCGACCCCGACCGCGACATCCAGATCCGCGCCGTGCCGCCGGCGGAAATGGTGGCGAACCTGCGCTCGGACAACATCGACGGTTTCCTCGGCCCCGACCCCTTCAACCAGCGCGCGGTCTACGACGGCGCGGGGTTCATCCACATCCTGACCAAGGAAATCTGGGAAGGCCACCCGTGCTGCGCCTTCGCCGCCAGCAAGGATTTCGTCACCAAGCTCCCCAATACCTACCGGGCGCTGATAAGGGCGATCATGGAAGCGACCGCGTTCGCGAGCAAGCCGGAAAATCGCAAGCAGATCGCGGAGGCGATCGCGCCGGCGAACTATCTCAATCAACCGGTAACAGTGATCGAACAGGTGCTGACCGGGACCTTCGCCGACGGGCTCGGCAACGTGAGGAAGGAGCCGAACCGCATCGATTTCGACCCGTTTCCCTGGCACTCGTTCGCGATCTGGATCATGACCCAGATGAAGCGCTGGGGCCAGCTGAAGGGCGACGTGGACTACGCCAGGGTCGCGCGCGAGGTCTACCTCGCCACCGATGCAGCGCGGCTGATGAAAGAAGTCGGCCTGAAGCCGCCGGCCACCACCAGCAAGAAGTTTTCGGTGATGGGCAAGGAATTCGACCCGGCCAAGCCTGACGCCTACATCGCCAGCTTTGCCATCAAGCGGACTGGTTGATGGGCCGCCAGCCGCCAGCCGCCAGCCACCAGCGATTCCCCTCCTGCCGGAGGAGGGGTGCCCGCATCAGCGGGCGGGGTGGAGGGAGCGCTGCCAACTGCAAACTGCAAACTGGCGGCTTGCAGCCTCGGGGGCGTGAGCGATGAAGGGGCTGCAATTCTGGGGCGCGCCGCTGCTGTCGGTCGCTATCCTGCTCACTTTCCTCGCGGCGTGGCACGCCAGCACGCGGCAGGAGGCGGGCGTACAGGTGGTGGATGCCGAGTACGCGAAGCTCGTCGGCGCCGAGGCGGCGACCGGGAAGAAATCGGCGTTTCCGACGCCGGCGGAGGTCGGCCGAAAGATCTGGGGGCATGTCACCGACCCGTTCTACGACAATGGCCCCAACGACAAAGGCATCGGCATCCAGCTCGCGTACTCGATTGCGCGCGTGCTGACGGGGTTCCTGCTGGCTGCGCTGGTGGCGATCCCGATCGGTTTCCTGATCGGCATGTCGCCGCTGGTGTACCGCGCGTTCGACCCCTTCATCCAGGTCCTGAAGCCGATCTCGCCGCTCGCCTGGATGCCGCTGGCGCTGTTCACGCTGCAGGACAGCAGCGTCTCCGCGATTTTCGTCATCTTCATCTGCTCGATGTGGCCGATGCTGATTAACACCGCGTTCGGCGTGGCCGCGGTGCGGCGCGAATGGCTTAACGTCGCGAAGACCCTCGAGGTCGGCCCCCTGCGCAAGGCCTTCCGGGTGATCCTGCCGGCGGCCGCGCCCACGATTATGACCGGTATGCGGATCTCGATCGGCATCGCCTGGCTGGTGATCGTCGCCGCCGAGATGCTGGTCGGGGGCACCGGCATCGGCTACTTCGTGTGGAACGAGTGGAACAATCTCTCGATTGCCAACATCATCAGCGGCATCCTCGCCATCGGCTTCGTCGGCATGATCCTCGACCTCTCCCTCGCCCGCCTGACGAAGCTGGTCACCTTCCCCGAGTGACCGTGAATCGTAAATCGCAAATTGTGAATCGTGAGCGTGACAGCAGCGATGAGCCGGCATTCGGGGAGTTTCGATTCACTATTCAGCATTTACTATTCACGCCATCGATAATATGAGCGACCCCTTGATCCGCATTGAAGGCATCGCCAAGCGCTTCACCGGGCGCGACGGCGCTGTCGCGACGGTGTTCGAGAACGTGCACCTGGGGGTGGAGCAGGGCGAATTCGTGTGCCTGATCGGTCATTCCGGCTGCGGCAAGACCACCATCCTCAACATCCTCGCCGGGCTCGAGCCCGCTTCCGACGGCTACGTCTTCGTCGGCGGGCGCGAGATCCGCGGCCCCAGCCTCGACCGTGCCGTGATCTTCCAGAGCCACGCGTTGATGCCGTGGCTGTCCGTGGCCGGCAACATCGCGTTCGCCGTCACCTCGCGCTGGCCGGAGTGGGACCGCACCCGGGTGCGCGAGCACTGCCAGAAGTACATCGACCTGGTGAATCTGACCGGCGCCGAGAAGAAGCGCCCGGCCGAGTTGTCAGGCGGCATGAAGCAACGCGTCGGTATCGCGCGCGCCCTCGCCATCCAGCCCAGGATGCTGCTGATGGATGAGCCATTCTCGGCGCTCGACGCGCTGACGCGCGGCATGCTGCAGGAAGAGGCGCTGAGAATTTGCGCCGAGACGCATCAGACCGCGTTCATGATTACGCACGACGTGGACGAGGCGATCCTGCTCGCCGACAAGATCGTGCTCATGACTAACGGTCCCAAGGCCAAGATCGCCGAGATCGTGGTCAACACGCTGCCGCGCAGCCGCACGCGCCATACCATCCACAAGGAACCGCACTATTACCCGATCCGCAATCACCTGGTGGATTTCCTGATAAGCCGCTCGAAGCAGTTCGACGAGGGTGAGTCCGCGGGTTACGACCCGAAGCACCCGCCGCTGGTCTCGCCGGGACTGGACGAGCCGCCGCCGGCCGCGTCTTCCGGCCCGGCCCAACACCAAAAAGCCGTAGTCGTTAACCTGAGACACTGATTGACCAAGGAGAGTGAAATGAAAAAATCCGACGCACCCGAAGCGCTCCTCGCCGCCGCGGGCATGGACAAACCGATGAAGCGCTCCGACGTGACCGAGATGGTCGTGATGGCGCGGCTCAGGAAGGGCTTGACCTGGGCGAAGCTCGCGAAGGCGGTGGGTGCGAGCAAGGAGTGGACGACCGCCGCGCTGCTGGGCCAGATGCAGATGACGAAGGAACAGGCGGAAGCCGCCGGCAAGCTCCTCGGCCTGCCCGAGTACGCCGTGCTGCTGCTGCAGCAGGTGCCGTACAAAGGCTCGCTGCCGACCGCGGTGCCGACTGACCCGCTGATCTACCGCTTCTACGAGCTGGTGAACGTCTACGGCACCACCTTCAAGGAGTTGATCCACGAAGAGTTCGGCGACGGCATCATGAGCGCGATCGACTTCAAGATGGACCTCACGCGCGAGCCCGACCCCAAGGGCGACCGGGTCAAGATCGTGATGAGCGGGAAGTATCTGCAGTACAAGACCTATTGACCGTCAAATCCGGACGCCGGTGCGCAGAAAGCGCGCCAGCGCCGGTTTGACTGCGCGGGATCGAACGAGCGAAGCTGTCGTCGCTCATCCCGCGCTTATTTTGCCATCGAGTGCTGCGGTGCACGATTTTGTGAAATTGCGGCGAGTCATTGCGTTCCGAAGCGGTTCGGGAGTAGCCTGATCGTCGCTCCTTTCAACCGTCCAACCAAAAGGGTGTACGCATGAGTAACGACCGCAGAAAATTCCTGAAGGGCGGCGCCGTCGCCGCCACCGGCGCCGCGATCGCCGGCTTCCCGATGATCGCGCGCGCCCAGCAGACGTTCAGCTGGAAGATGACGAGCGCCTACAACAGGGGCGCGCCGTTCTACATGGACGGGCCGGGGAGCGCCACCGACCTTGCCAAACGCATCGAGGCGATGTCCAGCGGCCGGCTCAAGATCGCGGTCTACGGCGCCGGCGAGTTGATCCCCGCGCTGGAGGGCTTCGACGCCGTGCGCTCCGGCACCGTGGAGATGAACCACGCCAACAGCTATTTCTGGACCGGCAAGACATTCGCGGCCCAGTACTTCACCGCCGTGCCCTTCGGCCTCAATTTCCAGGGCATTAACGGCTGGTTCTACGACGGCGGCGGCATCGACCTCTGGAACGAGGTCTACGCACCCTTCGGCATGATCGCGTTTCCCTGCGGCAACACCGGCGTGCAGATGACCGGCTGGTTCAAGAAGGAGATCAAGTCGGCCGCCGACTTCAAGGGCCTCAAGATGCGCATCCCGGGCCTCGCCGGCAAGGTCTACGCGACGCTCGGCGTGGACGTGAAGCTGCTGCCCGGCGGCGAAATCTTCCCGGCGCTCGAGCGCGGCGTGATCGACGCCGCCGAGTTCGTCGGCCCCTACCAGGACCGCCGGCTGGGGCTGCAGAAGGCGGCCAAGTACTACTACACCACCGGCTGGCATGAGACGGCGACCGTCTCCGAACTGCTCATCAACAAGGCGGCGTGGGAGAAACTGCCCAAGGACCTGCAGGCAATCGTCGAGAATGCGTGTGCCGCGTGCAACGTCATCAGCGAAGCCTGGTGCCAGCGCACCAACGCCGAGGCGATGGAGGACCTGGTGAAGAACCAGAAAGTCATCGCGCGCCCGCTGCCCGATGCCGTGGTGAAGGCGTTGCGTGATGCCACGAAGAAGGTGCTCGACGAAGCGGTTGCCAAGGACCCGATCGTGAAGAAGGTCCACGACTCCTACATGGCGTACAAGGTCAAGTACGACGCGTGGGCGGGCTACAGTGAGGCGGTCTACCACAGCAAGATCCGTGGCTGATCCCGCGGCGCGCGGGGCGCGCGCCGGCATCGAGCGCTTGATCGATCTGACGGGCCGGGCCACCTCGTGGCTCGCGCTCGCGATCGTGGTGCTGATGGCGGTGAACGTGCTCCTGCGCTACCTCTTCAGCGAGGGCTCGGTGTGGTCGCAGGAGCTGGAATGGCACCTGCTCTCGCCGCTCATCCTGTTCGGCATGAGCTACGCGCTGCTGCACGGCGAGCACGTGCGGGTGGACGTGTTCTACGCCGGCTTCAGCGAGCGCCGGAAACTACTGGTTGACCTGCTGTCGGCGTTTCTGTGCATCGCGATCTCGGCCGCTATCATCTGGCTCTCGCTCCACTACGTGCAGCAATCGTACGTCATCGGCGAGCAATCGCCGGATCCCGGCGGCCTCACCCATCGCTGGGTGCTTAAAGCGCTGATCCCGGTCGGGTTCGCCTTCCTGATCCTGCAGTGTGTCGCGATCGTCCTCGGCACCCTGGAGAAGCTCAAGGCGCTGAAATCATGAGCTGGAACGAGATCCTTGCCATCCTGATGCTGGTGGCGTTTTTCGGCCTGCTGATGCTCGGCGTCCCGGTTGCGTTAACGCTTGCCACCACCGGCTTCGTCTTCGGCTTCCTCGGCTTCGGCACGGGGCTCTTCAACCTGCTGCCCGCGCGCATCTACGGCGTGGTGGCGAACTACCAGTGGCTCGCCATCCCGCTGTTCGTGTTCATGGGGGTGATGCTGGAGAAGTCGCGCCTCGCCGACGATCTGCTCGACGTGGTGGGGCATATCGCGGGGGGGCTGCGGGGCGGCATGGCGATCGGCATCATCCTGGTCGGCGTGCTGATGGGGGCGACCACCGGCATCGTCGGTGCGACGGTGATCACGCTCGGGCTCCTCACGCTGCCGACGCTTCTCAAGCGCGGCTACGACCCCGGCATTGCGTGCGGCGCCATCTGCGCTTCGGGCACGCTCGGGCAGATCATCCCGCCGAGCCTGATCCTGATCCTGCTCTCCGACATCCTGCAGCTCTCGGTC
>CAZCGD010000484.1:0-3728 GCA_964498105.1 uncultured Streptomycetaceae bacterium | reverse complement strand
GGAGTGGCGGCGGAGGCGGCGGCGTAGGCGGCGGCTCGCGCCGCTCTGACTTCTTCAATCGTCGCCGTGCCGTTAGCGAACGCCCGTGCCGCGCGGATCGCGTTCGCCGGTCGGTCGTCATCGGGGTATCGCTTCGCATAGATGTGGAGCGCCGTCTCGGTGCAGTCGCGCGCCAGCGTGGCCATGAGCTCGTGATCCGCGCCGAGTTTGTTCAGGAGCCAGAGCATCCAACCGGGGCGCTCGCAGGCGTCCCATGCGGCTTGCAGCGTGGTGTGGTCGGTGGACTTGAGCCAGTCGAGCGCATCGGTGCAGGCGTTCAGCGTGCGGAGTTTGCGGAGCAGCGCGGCGCGGGTCATCGTACCTGCTCCTCTCCGGCGCGGACCTCGCCCGGCGTCCAGCCGCAGTTCAGGCAACCGCCCCCGAAGTTGACATGGTGGGCGGTGCAAGGCGTGGAAACGTTGGCGGTCTTGGCGTGTGTGGCGTGCGTCTCGTTCATGGCTTTGTCTCCGCGTTGTGAGGCTACCCTTGTTATTGGCCCGCGCCCGCGATCTATCACCGCCCAAGCACGAAGCTCTACGTTTGGCATGTGGCGTTCTTTTCAAGTTGAAATACGCTCCATCCGGTCGCAGCCTTGCCGTGTGTGACGTTGACCACAGACCACCCCGCGTTCGCCGCCATGACGATAACCTGCTCGTCGTTCTCGCTGTGGACGCTAACGGTGATCCGCTGCTCGTCCACCGGGTCTCCGGTTCTACGGCCAGCGAGTCGGCACCACAGTATCCCGGCCTCAAAGCCATGCGCGTAGGCGGGATCGTCGCGGAGAAGTTGGAGCCTCAGGCGATATTCCGGCGTATCGGTCATTTCCCGTCCCTCCCGGGCTGGAAGGCCCGAAGCTCAAGCGTCAGAGTGTGTGCGCTAAACCGGCGTTGCCCCTCGGCCGTAAGAAAGGGCCAGAGAATACGCGCCCACCCGAGGAACTCCTCGCGCGTCCTGGCTATCATCAGCATCTCCCAAGGCATCACTCCGCCACCTCGTCCTCGTTGCCGACGCAGACGGTCAAAATGCCCTCGCCAATGATGGCCTGGTCGGATTCCAGGAGGGAAACAATCCACTCGCGGGCCGCGCTCCGGCTCGGGGCTTGAACGGTGACGAATACCGGCACAACATACTCGCGCGGCCGGTCGCCCTCCGGGAATGGTCCGCCTCCGGCGCAGTCGCCGCAGATCGGGTTGCCATGGGCATCGTTGCGCGTGGCCGTGTCGTCACAGACCGCGCAACGTGCGTCGAGCCTCGCGCGGCTGTCGTCGTCGCTCGGATCGTAAGTGCTCATTGTCATGCCTCCGCGTTGTGCTACATGCCGGGCCGCAGGGTCTGGGTTCGGCTTGCGCCGCTCAGGTTGTCCTGCGCTTGCGTCCCGCGACGGAACCCGGCGCATTCGTTATCCGCGATTTACTACTAGTCGCCACCGCGTTGTGCTACCTAGCCAAGCCACGGCACGGCATGGCCGCGCCCGCTGTAGTTTGACTCGATCCACCGGTTCACCATCGTCCACGCGGCATCTCCCGCCTGGATGTCGGCAAGCCGCTCCGCGTCCGGCAGACTGCTTTCCGCGATCAGGTACAGGGGACAGCCCCGGCAATCGCCCTGAAAGTACGCCCGGAACCCGTAGGCCGTGGCGATGGCGGCGGCCTTCGCTTCGAGGCTTGCAACGCGCTTGCCGACCGTGGATCCGGTGCCGCCGCAGGCGCGGCACGCCTTACGGGTGACGGCGGGGTGGTGCTTCACGTCCTCGCTCGCCGCGTCAGTGGTGTAGCCGTTGCCGTCGCACTTGCGGCACCCCAAGTCCTCGGAGCAAACGCGCTCGTCGTAGCGGTGGAGACTCCCGGCGATCCGGTGAAGCGTCATGGCATCGTCCACCGTATTCCGCCAAGCCCCATCGGGCGGGGGCGGAGTCACGGCTTGTGCAACCGTGAGCATGTTCACGGTCTGCGCGAGATAGCGAGCGTCCTGTTTGGTCATGTCATTCCTCCGCGTTTGATTGTGCTACAGGCTACGCGCCAGCGTGGATAGCGAACCCTGTCCATGAACATGCCGCCTTGTTGCCAGCGCGGGTGTTCGGCCACGAATCGCCAGTAGGCGTGTCTGAAATAACGACACTGGCTCGCATCGAATCATCGGCGCACTTCTCGCGCACTTGAGCAATCCCGATGATGCGCGAACCATCGGCGCTGCCGTGAATGCAAAAAAGCGTGAACCGTGTTCCCGCTTTCATCTCGGTCATTGTGTACCTCCGCGTTTGTGTTCGCTTCGCGTGCTACGCTTCGATTACTGGCGCTCCACACAGCCTGCGGAGAAGTGCCAAGACTCGCAGGCGCAAAGGTCGCGCGCGTGCTCCTCGCAGTAGTAGAAAGCCGCCGCCGCGCCGCCGCCCACAACGTAGCGTGGGATACCGCGACAGGCGAACGCCTCGCAGAGATTGGGCGCGGTCATCTCGTCACCTCGCCGACCTGGGGCGGCGCGATGCTGGCTTGACCGCATTCGTCGGGTGCCCCGAACGCTTCCCAGAAGTCGAACCCGCACACTGGACACAACTCCGGCGCCTGGCAGACCGGGAGCGACACGCGCCCCCAGCCGCAGCCGCACAGCACCGGCACACGCTCGCACTCACACCGGACGGCGGGGGCGGCAGACTCGCGCCCCCGTGAAGCCTGGCCGCTCATCGCGCCCCCCCGTCCCGCAGGAGCGCCAGAAACCGGAAGCATGCCCGGTCCCGCCGATCCGCCCTCACCCGCCGCGCCCGACGCGCCCGCGCCCAAGCCCGCGCCTCGCGCGCGTACCGCCTAGCGTCGTCCGTCATTTCCAGCGCCAGCGCGCCGCGCTCATCCTCTGCGACTCGAATCGGCTTCATGGCATCCTCCACGTTGAGGGGGTTCACGGCTAACCGGTGGTGAACTCGGCCTTACGACTCAGGCGGCCGGGGTTGTGGTTTTTGTTCCACGTCTGCGCGATGTTCCGCGCCTCGTCGTGGGTGCAGCCCTTGGCGATGGTGGTCTGACGGCCGGGGCAAGGCTCCAGCCCGTTGGGCCATGACGGATTGTTGCGCCACCAGGTCCGGGTGAACACGCGATAGGTTTCTGCGGTTCCTGTCTGCATTGCATTCTCCCACGTTGAGGTACGCCCGGCCGGGGCGTGGCGTGGACCACGTTCCCCCGCTTACGTCTGTCAAGGAACCGGGCTCACTGAGTGTGCGGATCTCCACGTTGACGGGGTGCACGCTAGTACGGCAGCGCGTAGACGGTGAACCTCCGCGTTTGTGTCCGCTTCGCGTGCTACGCTTCGACTACTGGCGCTCCACAAGCGCCGCGATAATCCGCGCCCGCATCCGCTCGTACGTGGCCCTGGCTTCCACGAGCGTGGCCGCGTCCACCTTGGGCCGGCGTTCCATTGCGGATTCTGCTCTTGCGACTGCGGCAGCGTACTGGTCTGCTAGGAGGGTAGCGTCAAGGTATTGCATTGTGTACCTCCACGTTGGACGGCGAGGGGTGATTCCCTCTCTCACCCACAGCATACGCGCACCTCGCATGGCTGTCAAGGTTTTTCTTTAAGGGGTGTCTTGCGAGGCCTGCCGCCCAGTCGGCCAGCCTTGCGCGCCGCCTCGCTTCGCTCCTCTGTGGTTAGCCGCGCTGCCCTTGCCAAGCCGCCCAGCCTTCCAAGCCTTCGCATCAGAT
>CAZCGD010000483.1:0-1817 GCA_964498105.1 uncultured Streptomycetaceae bacterium | reverse complement strand
CGCGGAGCGCATGCGGGCCGCCATGGCGCGCCCGGAATTCACGAGCCGGCTGCGCGGCCTGCTCGACGATGCGCTGGTCGAGATCGCCGCTTACGACAGCCTTGCGGCGCTGTGCCGCAACCGCCGCGACCGCTATCTCGGCGCGGAGGAAGCCTTCCGTCTCTACCAGCGCAACTGGCGGCTGGTGGACCCGCGCCGCATGAAACTCTCCGAGCGTGTGCTCGTCGAGCGGCTGGCCGCGCGCTACGGCAACGGGGTGCTCCAGGTCCGGGCCCGCGCGCTTTCGGCACCGGGACAGGCATCCCAACAAACTTGAATATTGAACATGATCAGTTCAAAATACATGGATGACAAGCCCTGGCATCGAGCGGCGCGCGCTGCGGGAGCGCGTGCAACGCAGCCTGCGCGACAACCCGGTGGTGGCGCTGGTCGGCCCGCGCCAGTGCGGCAAGACGACGCTGGCGAGGCAGATCGCCGCCAGCCGGCGCGGGATCTATTTCGACCTCGAGGACCCCGTGAGCCTGCAGCGGCTCGCGCAGCCAAAGACGGCGCTCGAGTCGCTTGGCGGCCTCATCGTGATCGACGAGGTGCAGCGCCGGCCGGAGCTGTTTCCGGTGTTGCGCGTGCTCGCGGACGCGGCGCGGCCAGGCCGGCGCTTTCTCATCCTCGGCAGCGCGTCGCCGGAGCTGCTGCGGCAGGGATCGGAGACGCTCGCCGGGCGCATCGCCATCGTCGACATGGCGGGATTCGACCTGGGCGAGGCGGGCAACACCGCGCTGCCCCGGTTGTGGTGGCGAGGTGGTTTTCCCCGCTCGTTTCTCGCGCGCAGCAACGCGGCGAGCGCCGCGTGGCGACAGGACTTCATCCGTACCTTTCTCGAGCGCGACATGCTGCAACTGGGAGTGCGCATCCCGCCGCCCGCCTTGCGCAGGCTCTGGACCATGATCGCTCACTGGCACGGACAGATCTGGAACGCTTCCGAGATCGGGCGCTCTCTCGGCGAGGCGCACGTCACGGTGAAACGTCACCTCGACGCGCTCACCGGCGCGCTCATGGTACGGCAGCTGCAGCCCTGGTTCGAGAATCTCGGCAAGCGCCAGGTCAAGGCGCCGAAGGTCTACGTGCGCGATGCCGGGCTGCTGCACGCGCTGCTCGACCTGCCCTCCCCCGCGGCGCTCGACGCGCACCCCAAGGTGGGCGCGTCCTGGGAAGGCTTCGTGCTCGAGGAATTGATCGGGCTCGCGGGCGAGCGCAACGCGTATTACTGGCGCACTCAGGCCGGAGCGGAACTCGACCTGCTGCTCCTCCTGCGCGGGCGCCGCATCGGCGTCGAGGTGAAGTACGCCGACGCGCCCGCCATGACGCGCTCTATGCACGTCAGCATCGAGAGTCTCAAGCTCGACTGGCTCTATGTCATCTACCCGGGAACGGAAGCGTACCGGCTCAGACCCGCAGTCGAGGTGCTGCCCCTGCCGCTGGCGCGCGAGCGATTGCTCGCCGCCCGCGGCCGCCGCTTGCCGCGCAGTTGAGCGTTGCGCGTCGCCCGGCGAACCGCATTCCGGGGCCGCGCGCGTGGCGTGCACGGGAGATTGTCCAGTGAACCGTAAATCCGGACAGTTATCCCTCCCTTGCCGGGCGCGCACCGGCTTGCAAGCCGGTGCCGCTCGTCCGGCGCGGGCCATGGCCCGCGAATTCCCGGTCTCGCCCCCCCACCCCTCTCCCGAAGGTAGAGGGGAGCGTCGAGCGGAAACGGCAGGTCTGCCATTTCCGAATTTCTCGGACGGTGCCGGTTTACGTCGTCGCGTTCGAGCGGACAC
>CAZCGD010000482.1:0-6414 GCA_964498105.1 uncultured Streptomycetaceae bacterium | reverse complement strand
TGAGCGCTTCGACAAGGAGGGTGCCGAGATCGTAGGTGGCTCCCCAGCCGTGCTCGCCGCGCACGTCAAGGCCGAACTGGCGCTGTGGGCCAAAGTGGTGAAATCGGCGGGCCTGCGCATTGACTGAGGAGTTTGCCGGCCCCAGGTCCGCCAAACTCCTAATGGGACTGAATCGCATGAGTAAGTTCGGACGTTGGGCCGCCGCTGTTATTGTGGTGACAGTCACCGGAACTGCGGTGGATCGTGTTGACGCGCAGACCACCTGGCGCCCCGAGAAGGCGGTGGAGATCATCGTGCCGACAGCGGCAGGGGGAATCAACGACCAGATCACGCGGCTGATGCAGAAAGTCCTGCAGGAACAGAAGTTGCTGGCCGTTCCTGCGGTAATCATGAACAAGCCGGGCGGCAACCAGTCGCTGGCGGTGGTCTACCTCACGCAGAAAGCGCCGGATCCGCACTTCCTGTTGTACGCAACCGCGACGGTATTCACCAACCAGCTTGCCGGCCTGACGCCGCTGGGCTACACGGATCTCACACCGCTGGCGTGCCTGGTCGTGGATTACAGTGTGGTCACGGTGGCCGCCGATTCACCGATCAAGACCATGCGTGAGCTGGTGGATCGTCTCAAGGCGGACCCCGGTGCGGTCGCCTTTGGCATGGTGAGCCGCGGCGGGCCCAACCACCTGGCGTTGTCGCAGGCGGTGCTGTCGGCCGGGGTCGATCCGCGCAAGTTGAGGACAGTAGTATTCAAGACCAACGCGGAGTCCCACATGGCAGTGGTGGGCGGGCACATCCATGCGGTCGTTTCTTCGGTCAGCGCTGCGCTGCCCCAGGTGCAGGCCGGACATACCCGCATGCTCGCCATTGCCGCGCCCCAGCGCGTGGCAGGGTCCCTGGCGACCGTGCCGACGATGCGGGAGCAGGGCATCAACGCAACGGGAATATCGAACTGGCGGGCCATCTTCGGCGTCAAGGGAATGACGCCGGCGCAGGCGTCGTTCTGGGAAAACGCGCTCTCGCGCATGGCGGCCAGCGAGGACTGGAATCGCGAGCTGGATGGCACCAACATGTCGCGCCTGTTCCTGCGCGGCAAGGAGTTCGCCAGGTATCTTGACGAAGAATATGTGGCCACCAAGTCGGTCATGGCCGACCTCGGACTGGTGAAATAGGATGGCCGTCACGCTGGGATACGGAGCGCTGCAGGGTGCGCTCAAGATGGGCGATGCGATCGACCTGCTCGAGCGCGCTTTCACTCATGAAGCGGCCGGCCGGGCGTACCTCTCTCCGAAATTCGTCAGCAACTTCGAGGGCGGCGCGATGCGCATGCTCTTCGCCGCCGACTACGAGGCGGGCTACAGCGCGACCAAGACCTACCAGAACGTCCGGGGATCGGGCGCGCGCTTCCTCGTGGCGCTCTATAGTCTCAAGGACGGCGAGCTCCTGGCCCTGCTCGACGGTCGCCATATCACGGACATGCGCACCGGCGCGGCGAGCGGCGTGATTGCCCGCAAGGTGGTGGTGCCGGGGCCGGTAACGATGGGCGTGATCGGCTCCGGCCACCAGGCGCGCGCGCAACTCGAATGCCTGGCCTCGGTGTACCGGGTGGAACGGGCCGCGGTCTACAGCCCGACCGCGGCCAACCGCGAAGCCTTTGCGCGCGAAATGTCCGAGAAGCTCGGATTCCCGGTCGAGGCGGTGGCTTCGGCGCAAGCGGCAGTGCGCGGCCACCCGGTAGTCGCCGCCGCGAGCAGCGCGCGCGGAGCCGAGCCGGTGCTGCGCGGGGAATGGCTGGGCAGCT
The DNA here is from genome assembly GCA_964498105.1 of uncultured Streptomycetaceae bacterium. Taxonomy (GTDB): domain Bacteria; phylum Pseudomonadota; class Gammaproteobacteria; order Burkholderiales; family SG8-41; genus SG8-41. Next base: position 4,616 of record CAZCGD010000482.1, on the reverse strand, counting down.
GCCGTCTGCTATGCGCCGTCGGCAATACCCGGGCCCAGTTTGCCGAAGTGGACGTGCGCTGCTTCCAGGATGCGCGGCTGGTGGTCGTGGATACGCAGCACGCGCTGCAGGAAGCGGGAGAGCTGCGGCAGGCGATCGCGGCCGGTGCACTCCCGGAATCGAAGCGGGTAACGCTGGGACAGGTCGTAACCGGTGCCGTTGCGCTGCCGGCGAAGGGGATGGTCGTTTTTAAGTCGGTCGGCACGGCGCTGCAGGACCTCGCGCTGGCCGCGCGCTATTACGAACTCCTCGGCGCAAGTGCGGGAGTGCCGACCGCCGCCGATCTGGCGAGCGCCAAGCGGTAACAGAATGTGTGGTCGCGGAGCAAACGAACCACCCCCACCCTAGCCCTCCCCCTGAGGGGGAGGGAATGTTTTTCCTCTCGGAGGAAAGAATTCCCCTTCCCCCTCAGGGGGAAGGTTGGGATGGGGGTGGTTTTACCAGTCGTGACTTTTTGTTACACGCTCTAAGTAACGCGCGTTCACATTGTGTCAGGCGGCGCGCCGGCGCCTTGACCCTGCCGGCGGGGTGGAGAAGAATGCCAGCGTTACGGCTCAATAACTAAGGTAGATGACCATGCTCATGCCGATCAGGCTCAAAGGCGTCATGCAGGCGCCGGTTTCGCCGATGAAGGACGATTTCAGCTTCGACGGCGACGGTTTTGCAAAAATGGTGGACTTCCACGTCCGCCACGGCGCCCCCGCGATCGCGTGGCCGCACCACAAGGCGGAATCGCTCAACCTGACCATCGCGGAGCGCAAGCTCGGCGCCGAAATTGCGGTCAAGACCGTCAATCATCGGGTGCCCGTTTCCATCTTCGTCGGCACGCTGTCGGAGGAGGATTCGCTGGACCTGGCGCAGCATGCCCAGAAGATCGGCGCGGATGCGATCCTCACCATTTCCCCGTACTGCCGGCGCCCGTCGCAGGAAGAAATATTCGACTCCATCGTGCGCATCGCCACTTCGACCGACCTCGCCGTGCTCACCTACAACTCGCCATGGCGCAACGGCGAAGGGGTTGAGTTTACTGGCGAGCTGACCAAGCGCCTGATCGACCGCCTTCCCAACTATATCGGCATGAAGGACGCGAGCTTCCACAGCGGCAAGTACCTGGAGATTTCCCGCGTCGCGCTGAACATGCGGCCCGGCTTCGCGATCATCATGGGCGTGGAACACCTGCTGGCGTCGTACCCGCTCGGTGCCTGTGGCTCGTTCTCGTCTTCTGGCGCCATCGCGCCCAACTTGTGCAACAAGTTCTTCGCGGCACTGCAGGCCCGGGATTGGGAGACCGCCCGCGAGTGCCAGTTCAAGATTTCCGCCTTGTGGCGACTGTTCAAGGAACAGTACCCCTCTTCGTTGAAGGGCGCGATGATCATGATGGGGCGCCCAGTGGGGCCAACCCGCTCGCCGTTGCCCACGGCGACCAAGGAGCGCATCGGCTTTCTGCGCCAGCAGCTCGAGGACCTGAACATCCTGCAGACCGAGCCGCACGGCTGGTGAATCGGAACATGCGTTCCGAGTTCCAAGTTCCAGGTTCAAAGTTCAAAACTGGAACCCTCGAATCAGTACCTGCTCCAACCTTGCTTGAACCTTGAACCTTGAACCTTGAACCTTGAACCTTGAACCTTGAACCTTGAAATATGAAGACATTTCAACCAGGCTTGGTGCATGCGCCGGTCACGCCGTTCAAGCGCGACCAGGGCATCGACTACGATACCTACGCGAGGATCCTCGAATTCCACCTGCGCAACGGAGCGGAGGCACTGGCGGTGCCGATGCCCGAGGGCGAGGACATGAGCCTGAAGGACGGGGAATTGCGCGAGATTCTGGAATTCGCGATCCGGCAGGTGAAGGGACGGGTGCCGGTACTCGCCCATGTCAGCGACGCTGGCACCAGCATCGCAGTCGAACGCGCCATCCACGCCGAGAAGGCGGGCGCCGCGGCGATCGTGTCCCATCCGCCGTACTTCTGGCACCCCAAGCCGGCGATGGTGGTTGAGCATCTCGCACGCATCGGTGGCGCGGTCAAGCTGCCGTTTTACATCTGCAATCCGCCGGTCGAATCGGTCGGCACGACGCTGTCGACTGAGATCGTGCTGCAGTTGATCGAGCGCGTGCCCAACCTGGCGGGCGTGATTGATGCCAGCCTCGAATTCGTGTTCATGGAGGAAGTCGTGTCGAACGGGCGCCGGCTGCGTCCAGGCTTCCAGTTGCTGGCGGGTCAGGACTTTCTGGTGTCGGCGGCGGCCCTCGGCGGCAGTGGCGCAATCGTGCCGCTGGCAGGCATAGCGCCGAAGCTGGTGCGGCAGGTTTACGACCTCTGCCGGCAGGAAAAATATATCGAGGCGCGCGGCATGCAGGAGGACATTGCGCAGCTCCATCACCTGGTGAAGGAAGCGGGCAGCTCGGGCCTCAAGGATGGCCTGGCCGGCATCAAGTGCGCCATGGCCGCGATGGGGCGGGAGTGCGGCGTGCCGCGGCCGCCGGTGCGGCCGCTGGGCGAGGTCGAGCGGGGGCGGTTCGAGGAGCGCCTGCATGCCATGGCTTTCCTCAAGGCTGAGCCGCGCGGGTGGTGACTATAGCAAAGCAATAGACAGGATTAACAGGATTTACAAGATTAGATCAAGAACGAATCTAAAAGCGATTGGTGTGTTTTGCTCTTGTTAATCCTGTGAATGCTGTCCAATACGGTTTTTGCCGGAAGGCTTTCCTGTCTATCGAAGGATTCACGCGCAGGATGGGCCACATGCGGGTTATCGCAAGCGTCGTGGCGCTGGCATCGCTTGCAGCCGTGCTTGCTCCCGCGTTCGGGGCTTCCGCTTACCCCGACCGACCGATCCGGCTCGTAGTGCCATCCACGCCGGGCGGCGGGACCGACCTGTCCATGAGAGTGGTGGCGCCGAAACTCGCCGAGCTGCTCGAACAGCAGATCGTGATCGACAACCGGGGCGGAGCCGCGGGCAACATCGGCGCGGAAATCGCCGCCAAGGCGCCACCGGACGGCTACACGCTGATGGCGGTGGTGGCCTCGCACACCAGCAACCCGTACCTGATGAAGAAGGTGTCCTACGACCTCGACCGCGATTTCGCGCCAATCTCGCTCATCGTGATCGTACCAAGCCTGCTGGTCTCGCACCCGTCGCTGCCGGCGAAGAACGTGAAGGAACTCGTCGCCTTCGCCAGGGCGCGGCCGGGGCAGTTGCAGTTTGCCTCGGCGGGGCTGGGCAGCGCGCCGCACCTCATGATGGCGTTGTTCAACAACCTCGCTGGCCTCGACATGATCCACGTCGCGTATAAGGGGGCCGGCCCGGCGCTGATAGACATCATGGCGGGGCACGTTCCCATGATGGTAGGCAATATCCTGAGTTCGTTGCCGCTGGTGAAATTCGGGAAAGTGCGAGCCTACGGGGTGACGACGGCGAAGCGCTCCGGCGCGGCGCCAGAGATCCCGACCATCGCGGAAGGCGGGCTCAAAGGCTACGACGCCGCCACCTGGTTCGGGCTGCTCGCGCCGGCCGCCACGCCCCGCGACATCGTCATGAAGCTGCATGCGACGGTCGTGAAAGCCGTGCAGGACCCGGTGGTGCGGCAGCGTTACACGGGTGAGGGCGCGGAACCGACGACGAGCGCCTCGCCGGAGGAATTCCGGGAGTTCATGCGCGCCGAAGGGAAGAAGTGGGCGAAGGTCATCCGCGACGCGAAGATCCAGGCGGAGTAGCGCTTAAGTGAGCCGCCAAGACGCCATGACGCCAAGAAGAACAAAACAATAATCGAACCGCCAAGCACGCCAAGCACGCCAAGCACGCCAAGCACGCCAAGAAAACCCATACAACAATTAATAACCTGTCGGGAATACTTTATCGGGGAAAAGCGGTTCACGCGGAACCCGGAACCCGGAACCCGGAACCCTACAATTGGAGTTGTCATGCCATTCTTCAAGCTCAAGGACATGCCGGAAGCCGTCGTAGCGCCGGGACACTCCACCGCTTACGGCCCGACTATCACCGGCAAGGAGCTGGAAATCGGTTACTACACCGAGCCCAAAGGCACCGGCGCCAAGTCGCACCACCACCCGAGCGAGCAGATCATCATGGTGCTCTCCGGGCGGCTCCGCATGCGGATAGACAACGACGTCCGCGACATCGGCGCGGGCGAGGTGGCGCTGATCAAGGGCAACCAGGAACACGAGCAGGTGGCGCTCGAGGACGGCACCCGTTTCGTCAGCTTCAAGACCGCCGCGGGCGCGCAGCCGGTCGATGAATAGAGCCTAGACCCCAAGAAAACCGGAACACGCCGCCAAGACGCCAAGACGCCAAGAGAACCTAGAACGATCAGCCACAGGGAGCACAGAGAACACAGAGCAATACCAAGGGGTCGAATCATGACTCACGAATCACGACCCACGGCATTTTAGAACCGCCAAGCCTGTCCCGAGCGTGTCGAGGGGACGCCAAGGCCGCCAAGAAATACAATCGACAATCAGGGTGGAGTGCGGCGGTGGTCGCCGCGCGGCGGCTGGGGGCGCCTTATTTCCGTTCGAAAAGCAATTCCGCCAGTGATCTCGGTGAATGTATTGT
>CAZCGD010000481.1:0-12401 GCA_964498105.1 uncultured Streptomycetaceae bacterium | reverse complement strand
GCTCAACACGTCCAGGGTTTCCTTGAGCCGCTCGAATTCCGCGTAATTCACCAGCACGGCAGCCGGCCTGCCGTTGCGAGTCACGACAATCTCTTCCTCGCGTTCCTCAACGCCCGTAACCAGCTCCGGCAGACGGGCTTTCACTTCCGATATGGGCAAGGTCTTCGCCACAGGGCGATCTCCAGGTTGACCAGAATTCTGGTCAACTGCATGTTACCCGACGGTCCGGCGCACGTCCAGCACGTTAATCAGACTGGATGGGCGATTTCACGTGAGGCGGCGATCACGGCCCTTACCATTGCCGACGCGGTGCGGGTCAGCGGAGTGTCGGCGCGCGTGTACATTCCCGCCGTGACCGAGGGCAACGACTCGGCCACCGTGATTTCCTGCAGGAAATCGCGTGCGTACGGTTCCTGGAGCTGCCTGCGCTGCATAAAGCCGAGCATGTCGGTCTTGGCAAGCAGCGCCACGACGGTGTTATAGGACTCGCACTGAATCACCGGCCGTGGCATCGGCAGGCCCGCCGATGAGAACGTCCGGTCCAGGCCGCCCGGTCGAGCCAGCAGCGGGGTACCGAGCCAATCGGCGCTGGCAAGCTGGGCGAGCGATCGAGCATTTCGCAGGGCGTGCCCTTTGCGCGCGGCGATGACGATATCGCTGCGGTACATCGGGCGAAACCGGAGCACCGGATCGAGCTTCGCATCCCGCCGCAGGCCCACTGCAAAATCCAGCGTCTCGTCTCGCACCAACGGCAGGAGCACGTGCGCCAGGTTTTCCACGACCCGAACGCGGGCATGAGGAAACTGCTGGTGGAACCGCGTCACGGCCTCCGGCAGGATCAGAACCACTCCCACAGGTCCGATGCCGAATGCCACCGAGCCCACGCCCCGGCCCCCCAACTGCGATGCCTCTTCCTCGGCCTTGCGCAGCTCCGAATGGGCAACCCTTGCGCGCGCGAAAAACGCCCGCCCCGATGGCGTCGGCACGATGCCACGCGCGCTGCGTCCCAAAAGCTGGACGTGCAGTTCCGCCTCGAGGCCGCGAATGCTCTTCGTGATCGTGGGCTGGGACACACCGAGCTTGCGGGCGGCCCCGCGGATGCTGCCCGCGTCAATCACGGCAAGAAAGTCCCGGATCTGGGTCAATCGCATGGTGATAGCCCCCTGGCTATCAAGGTCAAGCTATCGTCATCTTACGCCGGCGCCGTGGCGCGTGCTTTACTGAGATCCGGAGCGTCAGGCGTCTCGCCTGGCCCCGTTGAGGGAACAAGCCGTGAATCAAGCTGAGGACCTCGTGGCCGCCAATCGCATCTTGAGCCAGCAGGGCGTGCTAGATGAATCCGGGCATGTGAGCTGCCGGCATCCAGTGGATCCAAATCGTTATTTGATGGCGCGCTCACTGTCACCGGCACTCGTGGCCGCTGAAGACATCATGGAGTTCGATCTCGATTCCAACCCGGTCGATCAGCGTGGGCGCAGGTTGGCCCTCGAGCGTTTCATCCACGGCGAGATCTACAAAGTCAGGCAGGACGTGAATGCGGTTATCCACAGCCATTCGCCCTCGGGGATACCGTTTAGCGTGACCTCCGTGCCATTGAGGCCCATCGTCGTGGGAGCTGCATTTCTCTGGACTGGCGTGCCGGTTTTTGATACCCGGAATGCCGGCGTGCCGGCACCGGACATGCTGATACGAGATCGCGATGCGGGAAAGGCGCTTGCCGATGCTCTGGGCGACAAGCGCGTAGTGCTCTTGCGCGGTCACGGCAATGTCGTCGTCGGTCCGGACGTGCAAACCGCCGTAAGGCGCGCCATCGAAACCGAGAAGAACGCTCGATTGTTGATCATCAGCATCGGACTCGGCGGCGGCACAATCAACTATGTCTCTGACGAAGAAGGCGCGGCACGAGACAGGGATCCGGGGATTCCAGCCCGGGCCTGGGAGTTTTGGAAATGCAACACGCTCGGGAAATAGCTGTTCAAATCGGGAGTCCGAAACAAGGAGGGAGGAAAGGGTGAGACTAATAACCGCTTCCATGCTTGGCCTGTTAGCACTGTTGATCGTGGAGAGCCCGGCCGCACAAACCCATTACCCGGAAAAGCCGATCCGCCTGGTAGTCCCGCGCCCGGCCGGCACCTCGGCGGACACCGTCGCGCGCCTGCTCAGTCAGAAATTCGCCGAGGCGCTGGGAAAGCCGGTCGTGATCGAAAACGTGGCGGGCGCCGCCGGTAATATTGCAGCCGATCGCGTAGGCAAGGCAGCGCCGGATGGCTACACGCTGGGACTCCTGGCGGAGTCGCAGCTCGTCGTCAATCCGAGCCTGTACAAGCTGGCGTATGACCCGGTGAAGGATTTCGCGCCGGTATCGCAAGTCACCGTGTTTGCGAATATGCTGGTCGTGCACAACGCCGTGCCGGCGAAGAATGTCCAGGAGCTGATCAAACTGGCCAGAGCGCGGCCAGGCGAGCTGACATTTGCTTCCGGTGGCAGTGGCGGCTCCCTCCATCTGGCTGCGGAATTTTTTAAGTCCGTAGCGGGCCTGGACATCCGGCATATTCCCTATAAAGCCGGGGCGGCGGCGATCCCGGACCTGCAGGGCGGCCGCGTTACCATGATGTTCGGCCCGATAACGCTGGTCCTTCCGGCGGTGCGCGAAGGAAAGCTACGCGGGCTTGCGGTAACCTCTTTGAGGCGCTCCGCAGCGGCCCCGGAAATGCCGACCATTGCCGAGTCCAGCTTTCCAGGCTTCGAGGTTACCTCGTGGCATGGATTGCTTGCGCCGGCAAGGACCTCGGCGACGATCGTTGGCAAGCTTCATCTCGAAACGGTCAAGGCGCTCACGCTGCCCGACCTGAGCGCCAAACTCGTCGATCTTGGGATGGAAGCCATCGGCAGTTCGCCCAATGAGTTCGCCGCTGCCATCAAGTCCGGAATCCCAAAGTGGGCGAAGGTCATCAAAGAGTCGGGCATCAAGCCGGACTAGTTCTCGGCGTTCATCGGCGGTTCCGTTTGGCGTTCTGCTCTTCAAACCAGGGATACGCGTTCGTCTGGCTCGCCGGGCGCACCGGCGCAGCGGGGCGCACCCAGGAGGGGTTGAGCTGGGAGAGCGAAGTCACGCCCATCAGCCCCATCGCCGTGCGGATCTCGACGTCCATCAGTTCCAGCATGCGCTTCAAGCCCGCTTCGCCGCTGGCGGCGAGCGCCCAGCCCAGCATTTTGCCGACGCCGACCGCGCGCGCGCCGAGGCACAGTGCCTTGACCACGTCAGTGCCGCGCAGCACGCCGCCGTCCCACAGGATCTCGGCGCGGCCATCCACCGCCGCCACCACTTCGGGCAGCACCTCGATGGTGGCCTGGCCGTGATCGAGCTGGCGCCCGCCATGATTGGAGACGTAGACGACGTCGGCGCCGTGCTCGACCGACAGCTTCGCGTCCTCCGCGGTCGCCACACCTTTTACTATCAGCGGCAGCCCCATGCGCTGCTTCATCCAGATCATGTCCTTCCACTGCAGCCCCATCTGGAACGATGGATCGCCGAACCCTTCCCGCACGGCGGCGCGGCTGATGATGTCGCGCTCGCGGCGGCCGTAGTAGTTGCGGTCCACGCACACGCACAGCGCGCGGTAACCGGCCGCCTTGGCACGGTCGAGAATATCTTCCACCCACTTGCGGTCGGCCCGCACGTAGAGCTGGAATATGAGCGGCTCCTTGACCGCCGCGGCCGCTTCCTCGAGACCGGGCAGCGCCGCGGTGCTGACGAAGGCGGTGGTGCCGTGCGCCACCGCCGCGCGGGTCACGTTGCACACGCCCTGCGGGTGCGCGAACCCCACGAAGCCGCCTACCGGAGCCAGGAACACCGGGCTCGAGAGCTTCTGCCCGAGCAGCGTCGTCGTGATGTCGATCTTTCTCACGTCCACCAGCACGCGCTGGCGCAGCGCCAGGCTGTCCAGCGCCTGGCGATTGCGGAGTAGCGTGGTTTCGGAATCCGAGCCGCCGGAGAGGTGGTCCCACAAGTACTGCGACAGGTTGCGCCGCGCCGTGGCGACTATTTCCTGCAGCGACACGAAACTCGCCGCCGCCCTCTCGTCGATGCGCGGATACTTGCGCTTTGCCGGCGCCGCGGCCGCTTTTGACTTGCCTGCTTTCTTTGCCATTTCTCGTCCCTGGTCGTCTCTCGTCACCAAATCCCCCCTACCCCCCTTTGTCAAAGGGGGGAGACATGAATATGTCGGGGGGATTTCATCACTCGACTTTGAGTCCGATTACCTTCACCAGCTTGCCCGATTCCACGAATTCGTCGTGCACGAACTTGCGGAATTCCGCGGGAGTCCCGGTCGCCGGCTCGGCGCCCTGCAACGCAAACTGCTCCCGTGCTTCCGGGGTATTGACGATCCGGTCCACGGTCACGCGTATCTTGTCGAGGATAGTCTTTGGCACGCCCAGGGGCACAATAAAGCCGGAAATAGCGACGTACTTGAATCCCGGCAACGATTCCGAAATGGCCGGCATATCGGGGAGCAGCGGTGTTCGCTGCGGGAACGTATGGCCCAGCGCGCGCAACCGGCCCGCCCTCACCAGGGTCATGACCGCCGCCGACGGCGGCATCGTCCAGTGCGATTCTCCGGCCACGACGGCGGCGGTGGAGGGCCCCCCGCCCTTGTAGGGAACGTGCAGTGAACTGAATCCCCCGGCCATCATGAACGCGGCGCCGTTGAAATGGCTCGTAGAGCCGGGCCCGGCGGAGGCCATGTTGATCTGCCCCTGGTTTGCCTTCGCGTACTCGATTAGCTCCTTCACACTCTTCACCGGCAGTCCCGGGTTAACGACGAGCACTGCACCCTGCCGCGAGTACATGGCGACGTACTCGAAATCCTTCATCGGGTCGTAGCCGAGTCCCTTGCGGATGTGGGGGGACACGGTGAGAGCCGAAAGCGACGTCGTGATGAGCGTGTAACCGTCCGGGTTCGCGTTCTTCCCGATTTCCAGGCCAAGCGAGCCGCCGGCCCCCGCACGGTTGTCCACCACCAACGGCTGGCCGAGCGCCTCGCCCAGCCTGACCGCCACGATGCGGCCCAGGGTATCGGCCGAGCTGCCCGGCGCGTTGGGCATGATCAGCCGGATCGGCCGGGACGGGTATTGCTGCGCCGTCGCCGCCGCAATACCAAGGCAAAAGGTTAAAGGCAAAAGGCAAAAGGAAAGCTCTATAAGGGTTTTCATGTTATGGACTCCGGTCACTGGTCACTGGTCGCTGGTCAGGCTTCATCCGGCGACGAGGATCTCATCGACGTCGTACGGCGTGAGGTCCTGCCGGCCGGTGTCCGTGATGGCGAACGAGCGCGAGTAGAAGATGCCGAACACCCCTTCCTTGTCCACCGGGGTGATCTCGATGTTATAGGTCATGCCGGGCTGCATGGTGGTCTCGTACGGCTCGGCGCGCACGCGGTCGGCACGGATGAACGGCACCGAGGTGATGAGGTCGAGCCCGTGCATGATGGTCGGCCGCGACTGCGCGCCGCGGCTGCGAAAGGCCTGGGCCCCGACCTTGCGCACTTCTTCCAGGGTGGTGCCGGGCTTGAGCAGCGCCCGCACCTCCTTGAACCCGCCCAGCACGACGTCCTTGAAAAAAGTCTGGTACTGCTCGGTCGGCCGGCCGATGCTGATCGGGTGCCCGATCTTCGCCGAGTAGCCCATGTACGACATCGCCAGCTCGGACAGAATGACGTCGCCCTCTTTCAGCACCCGCGCTGACGGGTTCGGGTTGGGGAAGATGATCTTGGGGTCGTGCATCGAGGTCGAACCGATCATCAGCAGATGATAGCGCCCGCCCCCGCTCAGCACGGCATTCGCCACCGCGCCGGCCAGCTGGTACTCGCGCACGCCCGGTTTCGCGGTCGCCTTCACCGCTTCCAGCGCCTTGATCGCAAGCTGCCCGGCCCGGGCCATGGCCTTGAGCTCTACCGCGCTCTTGCGATAGGTCAACTCGTGCAGCGTGTTGGGACAGAACACGAACGTCGCCTGCGGCAGCAGCTTCAGCAAATCCTGGTAGGCCTGCACGCCCATGAACTCCGGCCCGGTGCGGTCGGCGGCGGTGATGCCGATGCGCGCTTTCTGCAGCTTCAGCTCGATCAGCCGTTCGGCGACGGCCTTGCCGTACTTGCCGTGCTGGCCGCTTCTCACGTCCTTCACCGACACCTGCTTGCGCGCCGCCTCGATGTGGCAGCCGTAATGGGGATAAATCAGGGTCGGGTCCCCTTTCAACGGCAGCACCATGTACTGGCACATGCCGCGGTCGTCGATCAAGCCCGCGCCCCAAGTGACGCCGCTGCCGTGGCTGTAGATGTCGGGGCCGCCGGTGAGGATCAGCGCGTCGAGCCCGTCGCGCACCATGAGTCTCCGCGCCGCCTCGTGCCGGCGCGCGAATTCCTCGTCCGGGAATTTCTCGTAGACCGCATCGGTGTACCACGGCGAATTGCAGATCGCCTCGAAGTGGTCGGATTTATCGAGCTCGCGGCGTACGTTGTTCCAGTCGTTGTCCATTGCGTTCTCCCTGCCTCCTTGATAAATCGTGGGTCGAACGGAGTTTGCAGCCGTCAGCCGTCAGCCGTCAGTTGGCAACAACTGCACACTGCAAACTGAAAACTCCTCATCCCTCATCCCTCTTGGTCAGCGCATCGCACTGACCGGTCTTTTCAGGCTCGCCAGGCTTGCGACGCGCGCTGCGGCCGAGCTGCTCAGCAATTCGTAATAACGCGCAGCCAGCGCGAGATCCTGCAGCGCAGTGCCCACCGACTTGAACACCACCCGGCCCTGCGTCGGCACGGCGGCCTGGCCGGTAACCAGTTGCGCAAGCGTAGCCTGCTTTTGCTCCGGAGCGGCGCCCTGCTTCACGGCCTGCTGCAGGTCGCCGGCCTCCTCGACCGCGCGCGGCGAGTCCACGACGACGAGGCCCGCGCCGCGGAAGCAGTCGGCGTCCACCTCGACCGATTGCGGGCGGGTGCTGCCGACCGCGCACAGCAGCCGGCAGCGGTCGAGCCAGGCGCCGCGCAGCACCGGCTCGCTCGAGCGCGAGCTGGTCGCTGCGACCACCACCGCATGCCCGCGCGCCGCGGCCTCGGCGGATGCGACGGCACTCACCGGTATCTTCAGCCTGGCCGACATCTCGCGGGCAAAAGCGTCCCGGTTCGCGGGCGTCGGGCTGAACACCGAGGCCGACTGTACCGGGTACACGGCCGCCAGGCTTTCCAGCTGCATGCGCGATTGATGACCGGCGCCGATCAATCCCACCGCGACCGGGCCGGTCACCGGCACCTTGCGCGCGACGACGCCGCTGGCGGCGCCGGTGCGCAGGTCGGTGATGAGCCGTCCATCCATGACCGCAACGAGCTCCCCATCCGCGAGGCGGTAGAGGGACACCACGTAGCGCACCCCCGCGCCCTCGACCAGATGGTAGGCCTTGGTCGAGGCGTAGCCCGCCTCGTAGTCGGCGCCGAACATCATGCGCATCCAGCCGCCCTCGAACGTCGTGTTGAGCCGTGGCGAGATGAACGTCCGGCCCGCCGCCTCGTGGCGCGACATGCCCTCCAGCAGGTCGATCGCGTCGCGCATGCCCAGCACACCTTCCAGGGCGCCGGCGTCGAGCATGACTGTCATGCTCGACGCCGCCGGCTCGGGAGATCGAGAAATCGGGAGATCGGGAGATCGGGAGATCGACAAATCGTCAGATCGGGTTTCCCCCTCCCGCCCTCCCGCCCTCTCGCTCTCACGTCAGTTCCAGCCGTGATCATCGGAGATGATCAGCGAGCCAGTCAGCGATGAGCGGCCGCACGATGTGGCTCAGGTTGTTGCAGACGTGCACGCCGTCGTCGAACACCAGCGTCGTCGTCGGGCCCTTCACTTCTTTTTCAACGCGGTAGGCGTGCTCCGGCGGCGAGGCCTTGTCGAGGCCGCCGTAGACCTGCAGGAGCGGTACCGTGAGCTTGTCCGCGGCGCCCGCCATGGTGATGCTATCCTGCACCTGCTGCGTGTTCTCGCCCATGTACTGCTTGAGTCCGGCCTGCGACAACGGGTCCATGCCGGGAAAGCGGTTGGCCGGTGTGTACCAGCTGCTGGCGGAAACAACCGCCTTGAAGCGGTGGTCGAAGGCCGCCGCCCGGCAGGCGAAGATGCCGCCGTAGGAGATGCCGCCGATGGCGAGCCGCTTCTCGTCCACCCCGGCGCGCTTCAATACGAAGTCGGTCACGGCGCGGATCGGCACTTCGAAGTCCGGGCGCAGCTTGACGCGCGCGCTGACCAGTCCCTGCCCGGGTCCGTCGAAGGCGAAGATCGCGAGCCCGCGCTCGAGCATGTGGTCGCCGAAATCGTAGAGCTCCTCCTTGGTCGAGTCGCCGCCCGGCACCAGGAACACCAGCGGCGGCTTCGCAACGCCCGCGGGCTTGCGCAGGTAGCCCGGCAGCATCACCCCCTCGAACGGGATTTCCATCAGCTCCATCGGCGGGCTCACCAGCGGCGCGGCCTTCTTCCAGCAGGCATCCATCGCCTGCATGCCGGCGGTCCACTGCTTCTGGTCGTGCACGAACAGGAACGTCGCCCAGTGATAGTAGAGCGCGGCGCGGATATAGGCCGTGCCTGCCGTAAGCCGGTGCCCCTCCGACACCGCCTTGTCGCCGATATCAGCGTGCTTGCGTGCGGCCTTGCTCCACTCCACGCACCACTGGTCCCAGCTCTGGATTTTCTGCTTCAGTTGCTCGAACTCCCACGGCGACACGTACTGCGACAGCATGCGCGACGTGAAGCGGTCGAGCGCGACTTGGGTATTGCGGTCCGGCATTCGCATTCCTTCGGAAGGATAGACAGGATTTACATGATTAACAGGATTAAACCAGAACCTTGAAACTTAATCAGCGGGATTCAAGTTTTTTTGGATCTTGTTAATCTTGTTAATCCTGTCCAATTCGGTTTTGAATTTGGTGTTATTCAGCTTTCGCGCCGCTGGCGCGGATGATCGGCGTGAGCTTCTCCACATCTCTCCGCATGAAAGCCGCAAACTCGTCCGGCGTGCTGCCGACCAGCACCGAGCCTTCGCGTGCAAGGTAGTCTTTGAACTCCTGCGTATTAATGGCCTTGAGGATCACGGCGTTCAGCTGGCGCACGACGTCGGCGGGCGCTCCGGCGGGAAGGAGTATCCCCTGCCAGCCCCCGAAGGAGTAGCCGGGCACGGTTTCAGCAATCGTCGGCAGGTCAGGCAGATTGGCGAGGCGCTTCGGGCTCGACACCGCGAGCATCCGCACCCTGCCTTGCCGCGCGTTGTTCAGCACCGTCGACGCCGGCGAGAACGAGATCTGAGCCTCGCCGGACAACAGCGCGATCACCAGCTGGCCGCCGCTCTTGTACGGCACGTGCAGCATGCGGGTCTTCGCCATGCTGTTGAACAGCTCGCCGGCGAGGTGGCTGGTCGAGCCGCTGCCCGCGGATCCCATCACGATTTCCCCCGGCCGGGCGCGGGCGAGCTCGAGCAGCGTCCTGACCGATTGCACGGGAAGTGACGGATGGACCGTCGCAACGTTGTAGAACTGGGACACCAGCGACACCGGTGTGAAATCCCGGACCGGGTCGTAGCCGACCCTGGGGTAGAGGACCGGGCTGATCACCATCGAGACCGAGCCGCCGACATAGATCACGGTGCCGTCTGATGGGGATTTCGCCGCCAGTTCAGTGCCGATCGTGGCGCCCGCGCCGCCGCGGTTATCCACCACCACCTGCTGGCCGGCCGCCTTGGTCAGTTCCTGCGCGAATGCCCGCGCCATGAGGTCCGTGCCGCTGCCAGCGGACCAGGGCACGATGAAGCGTATCGGTTTTGCGGGATACGCTTGCGCTCCCGCCAAACCGATACCCAGGCAAAAGGCAAAAGGGAAAAGGGAAAAGGAGCGTTTGTTCAGGGTTTTCACGTTCTCACTCGTCACTCGTCACCGCGGTCAGGCGGCTCGCGCGCGCTGATCGACTTTCAGGCGGGCCAGAAGGCCGGCCCGTTCAAGTTCAGCGCGCATTTCGAGCCGCTCCGCCTCGGTGACCTGCGGCAGCGGCGGCCGCACGTGGCCGCCCGCCATGCCGAGGAGTTCGCTCCACGCCTTGAGGTAGTGGATCGGAATGATCTTGTGCTTGAGCCACGGCTCGCGCATCCATTTCTCGTTGAGGTCGCGCAGCGGCTGTATCCCGTCGCGTATCGCCGCGGCCTCCTTGAATCTGCCGGCGAGCGCGAGCTCGGCGTAATCGCGCATCGGCGTGTAGCCCGGCACCTGCATCAGGAACGGCGCCGCCGAGGACATGTGGACCTTCATCTCGTGGTCGCGCATCAGCTTGAGAAACTCGGTTTCCGACGGGTGCGAGAACGTGATCAGGTCGCCGCACAGCTTGCGCGCCTGCTCGTAATGCGCGAGCGGGCGCGAGCACTTGATGCCGCAGATGCCCTCGATGCGGGCGATGCGGGCGGTGAGTTGCAGCGAGAATTCGACTCCCGAAAACGGCGTGTCGAACATCCAGATGCCAATGTCCACCCGCGAAGCGACCAGCTTGAACCACTCGTACAGCGTGTCCTCGCTCGCCCACGGGTAGTAGGGATTGATGACGATCGCGAAATCGGCGCCAACCTCCTGCGCGTGGCGCGTCAGGTCCACGGTCTCGTTGGGCGAGTGGTGGCCGGTGTGCGCGATGACCTTGCACTTGCCCCTCGCTTCCTCGACCACGATCTCGACCGCGCGCTTGCGTTCTTCCTTGGTGAGCGCCCAGAACTCACCCATGGTTCCGGTGCAGAAGATGCCGTCCACGTGCAGGCCGTCGGTGTAGTGCCGCATGTTGCGCCGCAGCCCGGCCTCGTCCAGCCGGTCGTCCGGCGTGAACGGCGTGGTGATCGCCGCCCACACCCCCCGAAACTGCGCCCGCGCCGCTTCCTTCGCTTCCGACTTCCGGTAGTTCATCTCACTCCCTCGCCGTCACAAAAAAACAAATTGACAGGATTAACAGGATTTACAAGATTAGATCAATGCTTTTGATTTTGCTTCGGTCTAATCCTGTTAATCCTGTCGATTGGTCTCTTGCTTTGGACTGCTAGATGCCGACGCCCTTTAGCACATTCGCGTGGTAGCGCTTGCCCGCGCCGGCGCCGATCGCGAAGACTTCGCTCAAGCGGGCAACCTTTTCCGGGGACAGCCTGATATCGGCCGCGGCGGCGTTCAATTCCAGGTTGTTCACGTGGTTGGTGCCCGGTATCGGCACGATGTCGTCGCCCTGCGCCAGCATCCAGGCGAGCGCGAGTTGCGCCGCGGTCACGCCCTGCCCCTTCGCCATTGCTTCCAGCTCCTCCACCAGCTTCACGTTGCGCGCGAGGTTCTCGGGCGCAAAGCGCGGGTGGCGCCGGCGGCGGTCGTTCGGAGCCAGGTCATCCACGGTCTTGATGCGTCCGGTCAGTAACCCGCGCCCGAGCGGCGCATAGGCGACGTAGGTGATGCCCAGCTCCCGGCAAGCGGGCAGGATGTCGCGCTCGACCTCCCGGAACCAGAGTGAATACTCGGTCTGCAGCGCCGCGATCGGGTGCGCCTGGTGCGCCCGCCTCAGCGTCGCCGGCCCGGCCTCGCAGATGCCGATGTAGCGCACCTTGCCCTGCTCAATCAGCCGTGCCATCGCGCCCACGGTGTCCTCGATCGGCACGTTGGGATCCACGCGGTGGAGGTAATAGACGTCAATCACGTCCACGCCCATGCGCGCGAGGCTGGCGTCGCAGCACTCGTAGAGGTACTCGGGGCGGCCGTTGGTCCCCTTCTTGCCGTCGGGCAGATCGATGTTGCCGAACTTGCTCGAAATCAGCACATCATTGCGGAAACCCTTGATCGCGCGGCCGAGCAGCACTTCGTGGCGCGTGCCCCAGTAGGCGTCCGATGAGTCGAAGAAATTGATGCCCCGCTCGAAGGCGCGCCGGATCGTCGTATTGAACCCCTGCACCATGGGTTCGTCTTCGAATTTGATCGCCTGGCTGCCGCGGCCCATGCTGATCGCGGATACGGACGGGCCATTGCGGCCCAGCTTGCGGTATTTCATTCGAAAACCTTGAACTGCGTGAATTGTGAATCGTGAATGGTGAATCGTAACCCAAGAACCGCGTGTTGAGCGGCGCCGCGGCGTCCGCTCGAACGCGCGGAGTTAAACCGGCGCTCGGGGTGCGGGAGCCGTGGCTCCCGCACCCGCGCGTCCGGGTTTAACGTTTCTTGTGCGGGGGGCGCGCCCGCTTGCGGGCACCGTGGCGCCGCGCCCCCCGGCGCGTCGCATCGGCAAGCCGCGGGGCGGCCCGGTGGGAACGGCGCTTCTCCGACGGCATGACGGGCGGCAGAGCGGCGTGCTCGTCGTTCACCGTGTAG
>CAZCGD010000480.1:0-1652 GCA_964498105.1 uncultured Streptomycetaceae bacterium | reverse complement strand
GCTCGTGCGCAGCGCGAAGCGCCGCCGTTAGCCCGCCCGCAACGCGCAGCGAGTGCCTCCAGGTCGCGGCGCAGCTCGCCGACGGTGCGCGCCGCCTCGCGATACGCCCGGAAATTGACATGCCAGCTTCGCCCGCCACCGTATCCGCGCCGCCGCTTTTCCCGGCGCTCCTCGACCCGGCCTGCTATCCGCACCCGGCCGCGGAGGTGCGCATACTCGAAACCCATATTTCCTGGGTCCTGCTGACGGGCGAGTACGCTTACAAGATTAAAAAGCCGGTCAATCTCGGCTTCGTGGACTACACCACGCTGGAGTTGCGGCGCCATTATTGCGAGGAGGAGCTGCGGTTGAACCGCCGGCTCGCGCCCGGCCTCTATCTCGAAGTCGTTTCGATACGTGGCGACCCCGGCGCGCCCCGCATCGGCGGCGAAGGGCCGGTGCTCGATTACGCGGTGAAGATGCGGGAGTTTCCACAGGAAGCGCTCGCCAGCCGCCGCATCGCCGGCGGCGGCTTCGACGCCGCCGAAATCGACGCCCTGGCGGCCCTGGTAGCGGAGTTCCACGCCGGGGCGCCCGCCGCTGGGCCGGTCGGGCGCTTCGGCACCCCGGACGCGGTGCTGTCGGCGGCGCTGCAGAATTTCGAGCAGATGCTGCCGCTCGCCCAGGCCGCGCTGGACGACCGGGCTTTGCGCGCCCTGCGCCAGTGGACCGAGCGCGAATTTGCCTCGCAACGCGACGCCTTCGCGACGCGTAAGCAGCAGGGTTTCGTGCGCGAATGCCATGGTGATCTCCACCTCGGCAATATCGTCGTCCTCGACGGGCGGCCGGTGCCGTTCGATTGCATCGAGTTCAATGACGACCTGCGGTGGATCGACGTCATGAGCGAGGTCGCGTTCCTGGCGATGGATCTCGAGGACCGCGGCCGCCACGATCTTCGGTGGCGCTTCCTCAACCGCTATCTCGAGGCGACCGGCGACTATGCCGGCATCCCGCTGCTGCGCTTCTATCTGGCCTACCGGGCGCTGGTACGCGCGAAGGTGCACCTCATGCGATCGCGCCAGCCGCGCCTGCCGCGTGGCGAGAAGGTGCGCCTGTCGCGCGCGTTCCACGATTACCTGCGGCTCGCCGCGCGCTATGCCGCGCCGGACCGCGCGGCGCTCCTGATCACCTGTGGTCTGTCGGGATGCGGCAAGACCACCGCGACGCAGCCGCTCGTCGAGACTCTGGGCGCGGTCCGGTTGCGCTCCGACCTCGAGCGCAAGCGCCTGCACGGCGTGGCGCCCCTTGCATCAAGCGGTTCCGGGCTCGCGGCCGGCATGTACACGGCGGAAGCGGGCGCCGCGACCTACCGGCGGCTGGGCGAGCTCGCCCAGAATGCGCTGCGCGCCGGCTTTCCGGTCGTGGTCGACGCGGCCTTTCTCAAACGCACGGAGCGCGACGCTTTCCGGGCCATCGCGGAACGGCTCGATGCGCCGTTCCTGATCCTGGACTTTCACGCGCCGCAGGCAGTATTGCGCGCCCGGGTCGCGGAGCGCCAGGCCCGCGCGGACGACGCGTCGGAAGCCGGCCTCGCGGTGCTCGAGCACCAGATTGCAGCACGCGAGCCGCTGACGCCCGCGGAAATGGCGGTCGCATTCGCCGTGGACGCAACC
>CAZCGD010000479.1:0-4135 GCA_964498105.1 uncultured Streptomycetaceae bacterium | reverse complement strand
ATCGTGAAAAAACTTCTCGCCGCCCTGTTTTGCTGCTGCACCACGCTCGCCTGTGCCCAGACCGCGGAGGAATTGCTCAACGCCGGCAAGAACCCGGAGAACGTGATCACGTTCGGGATGGGCTACGACCTTAAGATGTGGAGCCCGCTCGCGCAGATCAACAAGTCGAACGTCAAGCGGCTGACGCCGGTCTGGAGCTTCAACCTGATGAGCGACATGGGCGAGATGTCGCAGCCGACGATCTACAACGGCGTCATGTACGTGGTGAACGGCAACTGGACCTTCGCCATCGATGTCGCGACCGGCCGGCAGATCTGGCGCACGCCGGTGCAATACGAGCGCGGGGCGCTGCGGGTGACGACGGGAGGCGCCTACCTTCGCGGCGCGGCGACGATCTACAACGGCAAGCTTTTCCGGCAGAACATCGACGGGCACGTGGCCGCGCTCGACATGAAGACCGGCAAGGAAATCTGGAAGACCAAGTTCGGCGAGTGGAAGGAAAGCTATGGCGGCATCGTCCAGCCCACCATCGCCAACGGCGTGCTGATTTCCGGCATGGCGGGCGGCGACCGCACGGCGCGGGGCTTTATCGATGGTTACGATCCGGACACCGGCAAGCGCCTGTGGCGCACGTGGACCATACCCGCGCCGGGTGAAAAAGGCTCCGAGACCTGGCCGAACAAGGAATTCCCGGATGCTTGGAAGTACGGCGGCGGCGCAACATGGCAGCCCGGCTCGTACGATCCGCAGCTCGACCTCTTCTTCATCGGCACCGGAAACGCCGAGCCCTACAACCCGAAGTACCGCGCCGGCATGGACAGCCTGTTTGCGGCCTCCGTGCTCGCAATCCGGCCCAAGACCGGCGAGATGGTCTGGCACTACCAATTCCTGCCGAACGACAGCTTCGACTTCGACGCCACCGCTGAGAACATCATTGCCGACATCCAGGTCGAGGGCAAGCCGCGCAAGGTGCTGATCAACGTCAACAAGAACGGCTTCGTGTACGTGATCGACCGCACCAACGGGAAAGTGATCTCCGCACACCCGTTCGTGAACCAGAACTGGGCCCAGTACATCGACCTCAAGACCGGCCGCCCGGTGCTGACCGATCTCCTCGATCGCGCGATCAAGGGCGAGACCATCGATCTCCTGCCGCGCCACGCCACCAACGCGACCCTGTCCGCCTACAACGCCAGGACCGGGTTGCTCTACCTCAACTCGTGGGAATACATCCGGGCGATGAAATTCGTTGACGTAAAGCTGGTGATCGGCTCGAGCTACATCGGCATCGAGTCCACCTCCAAGATTCCGGATCCGGCGGGGTATCACGTCGCCATGAATCCGCTCACCGGCAAGGTCGCGTGGAAAATCCCGTTGAAGGACTATGGCGTTTCGGCGGGCACGCTGGGGACCGACGGCGGCCTGCTGTTCACCGGCAAGCTCACCGGCGAATTCATCGCGCTCGACCAGGACGACGGCAAGCAGTTGTGGCAATTCAAGACCGGCTCCGGCATCGTTGCGCCGCCGATCACCTATACCCACAAGGGCGTGCAATACGTAGCGGTGCTGTCCGGCCGCGGCGGCAGCGTTTCCGGCCGCGCCATCAACAACATCGTCCCTCCCGGCGGTTCGGTGACGACGTTCGCGCTGAAGGCCGATTGAGCGCGGTCCGGCGCTTTCCGGGCAAATCATCATGCGGAATCCACAGGGGGGCGACATGAAAAAACTTATGATAGCCGTTGCATTTCTTGCCGGCTGCGGGACGACGGGCACCGAGGACGCGTCAGTCCAGGCTCCGCGCGCGGGTCCCGGTCCGACGCAGGAAGAACTCCTGAACGACGGCAAGAACACGGAGAACGTGACCACCTTCGGCATGGGCTACGACCTGAAGATGTGGAGCCCGCTCAACCAGATCAACAAGTCGAACATCAAGCGCCTGGTTCCGGTCTGGAACTTCAGTCTCGCCAACGACATGGGCGAGTTGTCGCAGCCGACGATCTACAACGGCGTGATGTACGTGGTGAACGGCAACTGGACATTCGCGATAGATGTCGCGACCGGCAGGCAGATCTGGCGCACGCCGGTGACTTACGACCGCGCGGTGCTGCGGATCGCATCGGCCGGCGCGATCATGCGGGGCGCGGCGACAATCTACAACGGCAAGCTCTATCGCACGACGCTGGATGCGCACGTGATGGCGCTCGACATGAAGACCGGCAAGGAAGTGTGGAAGCGGAAGTTTGCCGAGCACACGGAAGGCTACAAGGGCGTCGTCGCGCCGCTCCTGGCCAATGGCGTGCTGATCACGGGAACGACCGGTGGCGAGCACGCCACGCGTGGCTTCCTGGTGGGCTGGGATCCGGAGACCGGCAAGGAGTTGTGGCGCACGCATACCATTCCCGCGCCGGGCGAGCCCGGTCACGAGACCTGGCCTGTCACCGCCGAGTCCACCCCTGACGCCTGGAAGACGGGCGGTGGCCCAACCTGGCAAAACGGTTCGTACGATCCCCAGCTTGACCTCGTCTATTGGGGCACAGGGAATGCGGAGCCGTATGATCCTAAATATCGTGGCGGCGGCGATGCTTTGTACACCAACAGCGTGCTGGCGATCCGGCCGAAGACCGGCGCCATCGTCTGGCACTACCAGTTCACGCCGAACGATATGTACGACGTGGATGGCAGCAACGAAAACGTGATCGCAGACCTGCGCGTCGACGGTAAGATGCGCAAGGTCATCATCAACGCCAACAAGAACGGCTTTCTGTACGTGGTGGATCGCACCAACGGCAAGCTGATCGCCGCGCATCCCATGACGCGGGTAACCTGGGCGACGCACGTCGATCTCAAGACCGGGCGGCCGGTGCTGACCGACGTCGCGGCGCGACTGGTGGCAGGCGAGGAGGTCGAGCTCTATCCACAGCGCGGCACCAATGCGACCCTGTTCGCGTTCAATCCGACGACCAACCTGGTCTACCTCAACACGTGGGATTTGCCGCGCATCCAGCAGTTTGTCCCGTACAAGTTCCAGAAGCTGGGCGAACCTTCGACCGCCGTCAAAGGCCGCAATCCCGTGGTCAAGCCGGACGACGTCGTGGGCCATCACGTTGCGATGGATCCGCTGACGGGCAAGTTCAAGTGGAAGATCCCCATCACCGACATCCCGAATGGCGCAAGCGTCATGGCGACCGCCAGCGGCTTGCTGTTTACCGGCCGGCCGACCGGCGAGTTCATCGCGCTCGACGAGGAGACCGGCAAGACGCTGTGGCAGTTCAGGACCGGTTCGAGCATCAATGCGCCGCCGATCACCTACACGCACAAGGGACAGCAATACGTCACGGTGCTGTCGGGCACGGGCGGCAGCGTCATCAAGCGCTACATTCGCGACCGGGTTCCGACCGGGGGTTCGGTCTGGACTTTTGCCCTCATGCCTGAATAGCGGGAACCGAGTGACGAGTGTCGAGGGTCGAGTGAAGTGTAATGGGTAACGGGAGCCGCGAATCGCGGATCGGGAAACTCAGCCACATCGTTGCCCTCGGCCTCGTGCTCGCCTGCGCGAGCGCCGTGGCGCAGGACCGCGGGGTGAAGCCATTCACTCCGGAGCAAATCAAGAAGGGCGCGGCCGTCTACGCGAGCCATTGCGAGTCGTGTCACGGGGTGCGGATGATCGGCCCGCCATGGGCCATCGATCTGAATACTTTTCCGCGCGATAGTCCCGCGCGCTTTGCCGATTCGGTCATTTACGGTGTGAGAGGCATGCCGCCATGGGGCGATGTCATCAAGCCGGACGAGATCGAAGCGCTGTGGGCCTACGTTGTCGCGGGTGAAAAAAAGTAGCGAAGCTGAATCCGCAGGAAATCGAAGCCATCTCACGCCGCACGCTGGAGCACTACGAGCGGAGCGCTGAGGATTTCTGGCGCGGCACGCGCGAGCACGATGTCAGCCAGAATATCGGCGCGCTGCTGCAGCACATCGAAGGCGCGCCGCCGTTCACGATCCTCGATTTCGGCTGCGGGCCAGGGCGCGACTTGAAGGCCATCGCCGCGCTCGGCCACGTCGCGGTCGGACTGGACGGCTCGGCGCGCTTCGCGGAGATGGCGCGCGCGTATAGCGGCTGCGAGGTATTGCAGCAGGACTT
>CAZCGD010000478.1:0-6440 GCA_964498105.1 uncultured Streptomycetaceae bacterium | reverse complement strand
GGGAACCGGCGATTGTCTCAGGACGGTTTCCGCGTCGCTGCCCATTACCAGCCGCCCGATCCCGCGGCGGCCATGGGTGCCCATGACGATCACGTCCGCGTGCCACTTCGCGGCTTCCCGGACGATCCGGTCGGCCACGCGGCCGATGAGTACCTCGTAGAGGACGGTATCGGTCTTCCCCCCGTGCTTTTTCGCAGTAGCCGCCGCGGCCGCCAGGATCTTGCGTCCTTCCGCCACGAGACCGTCGAGCAGTTCTCCGATATTCATGGCCGATTCCATGCCCTGGATGACGCCGTGCTCGTCCACCACGTGCAGCAGGCGCAGCCGCGCCTTCTGGTTCTTCGCGAGCGCAATGGCCCGCTCCAGCCCCGCCCGTGACGGACCGCTGCCGTCGATCGGAACCAGGATCTTCCTGAACATCCTCATCTTTATCGCCTTCCGAGAATGAAGCCGATCAGCAGCGCGACGCCGGCCGCGATGCCGGTTGCCTGCCAGGGATGCTGGTGCACGTACTGGCCGGTTGCCTGCGCCGTATGCCGGGTCTGCTCGACTACGGTGTTCCCGGCCTTCATGAGCGCGGCTTCCACGCGGGCGCGGGTGGCGGCGATTCTCTCGCCCGACTGCGCTGCTGTCGATTTCAGCAATTCCTCGACGTCGGTAACGAGGACTTTAACGTCCGTGACCAACCTTTCTGCGGGTGCGTTCATTGGATGCTCCTGTTTGGTTGTGTGGCGCCGGCCCATGCGCGGCGCCAGCAAAAGTACTTTACGAGGACGGGCCGGGCACGCTTTGACCTAGATCAAGGGACGCGCGCGGCCAGGGCCGCGCCCGCCTCCAACACTGCGTGCCCGGCGCGCTCCGCGCTTCTCAACGCAGTCCCTATAGGGCAGTCGATGCAGATCTGGCCTTTCTTCATTGCGCTCTGGTGCGCCGGGGCCGACGCCCGCTTCTGTTTGCTGAAGTCCATCGCGCCTCAGGGCCCACCGGGGCGGGACAGAGCGATCGCGGCCGCGACCAGCACTCCATGCAGGCAGGCGGCGGCGATGGTGGCGCGGATTGCTGGCGCGAGGCGTTGCGGCTCGGCAGCGAAACGCCACAGCCCGGATGCCGCCCGCCAGGACAGCAGGCCCGGAAGCAGCCCGGCTAATGCGGCCGCCGGGAGCTGTTCCGATATGACGGCCGCGACGAGCCAGCCGTAAGCCGCGACGGCAATTCCGGCGTAACCCCGCGCGGCGATGTCGGGAGGAAGCCGGACGACCCAGTGGCGCTTGCCCGCAGCCTCGTCCGCCCGGCGGTCCGGAAACTGGTTGATGTAGAGCACGTTGGTGACGAGCAGGGCGTACGGCATGGCGGCCATGAGCGGCACAATGGAAAACGCGGCGCGCTGCACGTAATCGGTGCCCATCGCGATCAAGAGGAACCCGGCCGCGACGCACGCTTCTCCCACGCCCCGGCTGTTGAGGGCGAGCGGCGGGGCCGAATAGGCCCAGCCGATGGCCAGCCCGAACGCTCCGATCAGCAGCAGGCCGGGCCCCGAGAGCGCTGTGAGCCACAACCCGCCCGCGGCACCGAGCGCGAGCAGCGCAATGCCGAAACGTGCCGTCTCGAGCGGGGTGAGCACTCCGTTCTGGATGAAGCGGCTGCCCCCGGTGTACGGAAAAATCCGCTCCGTATTGAGCGCATCGGTGCCGTTCAACGCGTCGTAATAGTCGTTGAGCACGTTTACGCCGGCGTGCACCAGCAGGGCGAACAGGATCGTGAGCAACGCGGCGCCAGGGGCGAGCGCGATCCCGTCCGCGTAAACCGCGGCGAGCCCTATCAGGCCGGCGCACACGGTGACGGAGAGGAACGCGGGCCGCGTCGCGAGAAAATAGCGCAACAGCGGGTTGTGCAGCGCGGCAAGGGTGGGTTCCGCCGTTGTCATCATGATCGCAGCCTCCGCCCGGTGGACACGGCGTTCGATCCGTGGGCTCGGCGGTCTCCCGGCCATCAGGCTAGTCTAGTGTCCTGCAGACGCCAGCTTCTTGATCTGAATCAAGCATGCTAGTTGATCTGCATCAACGCCCCGGTTTGCCGGCGGCGGAGAATGGGGTGATCGCCCGCAACCGGGTGAGGGAGGATGGTCATGACAGTGCCGAACGAGGGCCGAGCGCATGGCGTTGCGCCGGGTTTGCCGCGGGGAGCCGCGTTGCTGCGCGACCCGGCTTTGAACAAGGGCACGGCCTTTACCGAGCGCGAGCGTGATGCTCTCGGCCTGCGCGGCCTGCTGCCGCCCCACGTGCTCTCCCAGGACGAGCAGGCGCAGCGGGTGCTGGCAAACCTCCGCCGCCTTCCCGACGATCTCGATAAGTACGTCGCGTTGAACGAGCTGCACGACCGCAACGAGGCCCTGTTCTTCCGGGTGGTGTGCGACAACATCGATGAAATGCAGCCGCTCATCTACACGCCGACAGTCGGGCTCGCCTGCCAGAAGTACGGGCACATTTTCCAGCGCCCGCGCGGTCTCTTCATCGGGTCGAACGATCGCGGGCGCGTACAGGAGGTGCTGCGCAACTGGCCATACCAGGCGGGGATTATCGTGGTGAGCGACGGGGAGCGCATCCTCGGCCTGGGGGATCTCGGCGCCAACGGCATGGGCATTCCAGTGGGCAAGCTTGCGCTCTACGCGGCCTGTGCCGGCGTGCATCCCAACCTCTGCCTGCCGGTGATGCTCGACGTTGGCACGAACAATGCGGAGCTGCTGGAGGACCAATACTACGTCGGGTTGCGCCAGCGGCGCGTGCGCGGCGCGGCATACGACGAGCTGGTCGAGGAATTTGTCAATGCGGCACAGAAGGTGTTTCCCGGCGTGGTGATTCAGTTCGAGGACTTTGCGAACCACAACGCGTTCCGGCTGCTGAAAAAGTACCGCGAGCGCATCTGCACGTTCAACGACGACATCCAGGGCACGGCCGCCGTCGCGCTCGCCGGCATCTTCTCCGCGCTGCGCATCACCGGCGGCAAGCTGACCGACCAGAAGATCCTGTTCCTCGGCGCGGGCGAGGCCGCGACAGGCATCGCCGATCTGGCGGTCTCGGCGATGACGGCACAGGGCCTCGACGAGAAAACGGCGCGCGGGCGCTGCTGGCTGGTGGACTCGCGCGGTCTCGTCGTGAGGAGCCGCACCGATCTGGCCGAGCATAAGCGGCCGTACGCGCACGATCATGCTCCCATCGGAGATTTTCTGGCCGCGATACGGACGCTCAAGCCCACGGCGATCGTCGGCGTGGCGGCGGTGGGCGGAACGTTCACGAAGGAGGTACTCGAGGAGATGGCGCGGATCAACACACAACCCATTGTGTTCG
Source organism: uncultured Streptomycetaceae bacterium (assembly GCA_964498105.1). Classification (GTDB taxonomy): domain Bacteria; phylum Pseudomonadota; class Gammaproteobacteria; order Burkholderiales; family SG8-41; genus SG8-41. The sequence continues at coordinate 3,096 of CAZCGD010000478.1, read as the reverse complement.
CGCTCTCCAATCCCACGTCCAAGGCGGAATGCACCGCGGAGGAGGCCTACCGCCACACCGGCGGGCGGGCACTGTTCGCCTGCGGTAGCCCGTTCGACCCCGTTACCCTCAACGGCAGGACGTTCGTGCCGCGCCAGGGCAACAACTCCTATATCTTCCCGGGGATCGGGCTCGGCGCGATCGCGAGCCGCGCGCAGCGCATCACCGACGAGATGTTCATGGCCGCGGCCCACAGCCTCGCGCATGATGTCACGGAGTCGGATCTCGCGCAGGGCAGTCTCTATCCGGCACTGCCGCGCATCCGCGAGGTCTCGGCAAACATCGCCGCGAAGGTGGCTGAGGTCGCCTATCGGCGCGGCCTCGCGGCCGGGCGCGAGCCACAGGACGTCCTGGCGCACGTCACGTCGCAGATGTACGAGCTGACATACTCGAGCTACGTCTAGAGCGGCTGTCCAGCGCGCGGACAGCCGGGATTGACGAGCAACGTGAACGACTGCGGAGCAGATACCAATAGATGTTCCAAGTGCGCATACATGGCCGTGGCGGCCAGGGCGTGGTTACGGCGGCCGAGTTGCTGTCCATCGCCGCGTTCCGTGAGGGGAGGCATGCGCAGGCATTTCCGAGCTTCGGCTCGGAACGCACGGGCGCGCCGGTGATGGCCTTCTGCCGCATCGACGACCGGCAAATCCGCCTGCGCGAGCCGGTGCTCGAGCCCGACGCGCTCATCATTCAGGACCCGACGCTGCTGCACCAGGTCGACGTCTTCGGGGGGGTTGCGCGCGACGGCTACATCCTGATCAACACCACGCGCACGTTCGACGCACTCGGCGTGGGCGATTTCGCGCGCGCTCTGCGCGCCGAACGCCTGTGCACCGTTCCGGCGACCGAGCTCGCGTTGAAGCACGTCGGCCGCCCGCTGCCGAACGCCGCGCTGCTGGGAGGATTCGCCGCGGTGTCGGGGCGGATATCGCTCGAGTCGGTGGCGGCGGCAATCCGGGAAAAATTCGGCGGCAAGGTAGCCGAGGGCAACGTCGCCGCGGCCAGCGCCGCCTACGAGCACGTGCGCAATGAAATGCGCGAGGCCGGGCATGTTGAAGCAGATTGAAGGCTCGCACGCAGTCGCCGAAGCGGTGGCACTGTGCCGTCCCGAGGTGATCTGCGCCTACCCGATCTCGCCGCAAACGCACATCGTGGAAGCGCTGGGCGCGATGGTAAAAAACGGCGCGCTCCGGCGCTGCGAGTTCATCAACGTGGAGTCGGAGTTCGCCGCGATGTCGGTGGCGATCGGGGCGTCGGCCGCCGGCGCGCGCGCGTACACCGCCACCGCAAGCCAGGGCCTGCTGTTCATGGCGGAGGCGGTGTTCAACGCTTCCGGGCTCGGGCTGCCGATCGTGATGACCGTCGCCAACCGCGCGATCGGCGCCCCGATCAACATCTGGAACGACCATAACGACGTGATGAGCCAGCACGACTGCGGCTGGATCCAGCTCTTCGCGGAAGACAACCAGGAAGCGCTCGACCTGCACATCCAGGCGTTCCGTCTCGCCGAGGAGCTGTCGGTGCCGGTCATGGTCTGCATGGATGGCTTCATTCTCACCCATGCCTACGAGCGCGTCGAGGTGCCGGCGCAGGAGCAGGTGGACGCGTATCTGCCGCCCTACGAGCCGCGCCAGGTGCTTGACCCGGACGAGCCGGTTTCGATCGGCGCGATGGTCGGCCCCGAGGCGTTCATGGAAGTCCGCTACCTCGCGCACGCCAAGCAGATGCGCGCTCTGGAGTTGATTCCCGGCTGGGCGGACGAGTTCCGCCGGGCATTCGGCCGGGATTCTGGCGGCCTCATGCACACCTATCGCACCGAGGACGCCGACACCGTCGTGGTGGCGCTCGGCTCCGTGCTCGGCACGATCAAGGACACGGTGGACGAAATGCGTGACCGCGGCGCGAGGATCGGCGTACTCGGTATCACGTGCTTCCGTCCGTGGCCACTCGCCGCGGTGCGCGCGGCGCTCGCCAATGCGCAGCGCGTGGTCGTGCTCGAGAAAAGTCTCGCAGTCGGCCTGGGCGGAATCGTCTCGACCAACGTGCGCACCTCGTACACGGGGCGGCCGGATGCAGTGCACACCGTGATCGCGGGCCTCGGCGGCCGCGCCATCACCAAGGTCTCCCTGGCACGCGTGTTCGGCGACGCGATCGAGGGCGGGCTCGAGCCGCTCACGTTCCTCGATCTGGACCGCGCGATCGTCGATCGCCAGCTCGCGCGCGAGCGCGAGATTCGCCGCTCCGGGCCGATCGCGGAGAGCATCCTGCGCGATATCGGCGTGGTGGCCGCAAAGATCGGCTGAGGAGCGCCGCCATGTCCTTCCAACCCATCAAGTTCTATCAGACCGGCACCCACACCGTCGGCAACCGGCTGCTCGCCCCCGAAGACCGCTCGGTGCAGGCGAACATGCGGCGTACCAACTCGCTCAACTCCGGGCATCGCGCCTGCCAGGGATGCGGCGAGGCGCTCGGCGCGCGCTACGCGATCGACGCGGCGATGCACGCCACGAACAACCGGCTGATCGCGGCCAACGCCACCGGCTGCCTGGAGGTGTTCTCGACGCCGTATCCCGAGACGTCCGGGCAGATTCCCTGGATCCATTCGCTGTTCGGCAATGCGGCGGCGGTGGCCACCGGCATCGCGGCGGCGATGAAGGTGAAGGGCAAGCCCGACGTGCGCGTGATCGCGCAGGGCGGCGACGGCGGCACCACCGACATCGGCTTCGGCTGCCTGAGCGGGATGTTCGAGCGCAACGACGACGTGCTCTACATCTGCTACGACAACGAGGCCTACATGAACCCGGGCGTGCAGCGCAGTTCGGCCACGCCGTACGCGGCACGCACCGCCACCACCATGGCCGTCGGCGCCGAGCCCGGCGCCACCTTCGGCCAGGGCAAGAACCTGCCGCGCATCGCGATGGCGCACGAGATCCCCTACGTGGCCACGGCCACGGTGGCCGACCTGCACGACCTGGAGGCCAAGGTCGAGCGCGCGATGACGCTGCACGGCGCGCGCTACCTGCACATCCTGGTGCCCTGCCCGCTCGGATGGGGCTC
>CAZCGD010000477.1:0-3540 GCA_964498105.1 uncultured Streptomycetaceae bacterium | reverse complement strand
GCCGGTGCGGATACTGCTTGCACTGATCTGGGTGGCCTGCGCCGGCACCCCGGCGCTACAGGCCCGGCTGGCTGCGGCGATGAGCCTCGCCCGCGCCGAGCGCTGTCCAGGTTATAGAACTGGGAAACCCCTTGTAATCGGGCCGGCTTGCGCGCTACGATTGACGCCACAATAACAACATCCGTCGCAGTTCTTTGTGCATCCCGGGCCCGCCTGAATGCCGGCCCGATTCAGGAGTCGAAATGATTCATATTCTGGTTCACGACAAGAAGGACACCGTGGGCGTCATCGTGGTCGAAGGCATCAAGGCCGGGCAGGAGTTGACCGGCTGGGTGATGGAAGACGACTCGACCATCAAGGTCAAGGCGCTGAACGACGTCCCCATCGGTCACAAGGTTGCCACCCGGGACATCAAGAAGGACGACACCGTCATCAAATACGGCTTCGACATCGGAAAAGCGGTCGCCGATATCAAGACGGGCGAGCATGCCCACGTGCATAACATCAAGACCAAGAGATGGTGAAATGCGACGGGCGCGCGTGGTTTCATCCAGGCTTCAGGCATTGCGTTTCACCATGAGACAAGGATTCTCGAGATGATCAACAGCAAAACGACTTTCCAGGGCTACCGGCGCGAGAACCGTCGCGTCGGCGTTCGCAACCACGTCATCATCCTGCCGGTCGACGACCTGTCCAACTCCGCTGCGGAGGCGGTCGCCAACAACGTCAAGGGCACGCTCGCGATCCCGCACCCCTACGGCCGGCTGCAATTTGGCGCCGACCTGGACCTCCATTTCCGCACGCTGATCGGCGCGGGATCGAACCCCAACGTCGCCGCTGTCGTCGTGATCTGCATCGAGGAGGGATGGGCCAAGAAAGTCGTCGATGGCATCGCCAGGACCGGCAAGCCGGTGACCGGGTTCGGCATCGAGCTCCACGGCGACCATGACACCATCCTGCGCGCCTCCAAGGTCGCGAAGGAATACGTGCAATGGGCTTCCGAGCTGCAGCGCGTCGAATGCCCGATCAACGACCTGTGGGTCTCGACCAAGTGCGGCGAGTCCGACACCACCTCCGGCTGCGGCTCCAACCCGACGGTCGGCAGCGCCTTCGACAAGCTCGATCCGCATGGCGTCACGATGTGTTTCGGCGAGACCACCGAGATCACCGGCGGCGAGAATATCGTCGCCGACCGGTGCGCCACGCCGCAGGTGCGCGAGCAGTGGATGAAAGTGTTCAATCGCTACCAGGATGTGATTAACCGCCACAAGACCAGCGACCTGTCCGAGTCGCAGCCGACCAAGGGCAACATCGCCGGCGGGCTCACCACCATCGAGGAAAAGGCGCTCGGCAACATCCAGAAAATCGGCAAGAAGTGCAAAGTGATCGGCGTGATGGACAAGGCCGAGACGCCAACGAAGCCCGGCTTGTGGTTCATGGACTCGTCTTCCGCAGCGGCCGAGATGGTGACGCTGTGCGCCGCCTCCGGCTACGTCGTGCATTTGTTCCCGACCGGGCAGGGCAACGTCATCGGCAATCCCATCCTGCCGGTGATCAAGCTCACTGCCAATCCGCGCACCGCGCGCACGATGTCCGAGCATATCGATTACGACTGCTCGGGGCTGCTCCAGCGGCAGAAGAACCTCGACCAGACCGGCGACGAGCTGATCGAGGTAATGCTGCGCACCTGTAATGGCCGGTTGACCGCCGCGGAGGCGCTGGGCCATCGTGAGTTCGTTCTCACGCGCCTCTACGAGTCCGCTTAAAGGCAAACAATAGCCGCCAAGACGCCAAGGAAAACGAGAATAGATTAGCCGCCAAGACGCCAAGACGCCAAGACGCCAAGACGCCAAGAAGAACAAAACAATAATTGAACCGCCAAGTACGCCAAGAGCGCCAAGAACAAGACGAATCAATAATGACCCCTAGGGCCGTTCTTGCTGCCGCAAGCGACTCAAGCGAGTTGGGAAATGGCCAAGGCCGCTGAACCTTCGAAAATAACGAGCCTTGGTTTCTGGTCCTTATTATTGTTTCTCGGTTTTCTTGGCGTCATGGCGTCTTGGCGGCTAATCTCATGAGCACGCTGCAGGTCAGCGTATGGCGCGGGCAAGAGTCGGGGCATTTCCAGACCTTCGAGGTGCCGCGGCAGGAGAGCCAGACCGTGCTCGACGTTGTCACTGACATCCAGCGCCGGCTTGATCCCACGCTTGCCTACCGTTTCGCCTGCCGCGTCGGCATGTGCGGCTCGTGCGCGATGACGGTAAACGGGCGCGCCCGCTGGACCTGCCGCACCCACGTGGACAAGGTTGCCGAAGACGGACGGCTCGAGATCGCGCCGCTCCACAACCTGCCGGTGGTGCGCGACCTGGTCACGGACATGAGCGGGTTTTTCGACAAGTGGGCGAAGGCGCGCGGGCAGTTCCGCGGCGCCGCCACGCGCAAGGACGATTTTGCGCGCGTGCCGCCATCATCCCCTGAGCGCCAGCTCGTCGACGCCGCGATCGAGTGCATCGGCTGCGGCGTGGGCTACAGCTCGTGCGACGTCGTTGCCTGGAAGCCGGACTATCTTGGCCCCGCCGCGCTGAACCGCGCCTGGACGCTGGTAAACGACGTGCGCGACACCGGCAACCGCGAACGGCTGGCGGCGGTGGCAGGGGACGCCGGCTGCCATGCGTGTCACACGCACATGAGCTGCACGGAGCGCTGCCCCAAACAGATTTCGCCCACTGCATCCATCGCCGGCTTGAAACGCGCCGCCGCTCTCGCAGCGCTCCGCGGCGAGCTTGAAGGATGAAGGAACAACCCGCTTTGGGCTTGAGGTCATCCCTCATCCCTCATCCCTCATCCCTCAGAACCTGCGGAGGATGAAGGTGAACATCCGAACGCAGGTTCTGTTGTGGACAGCACAGCGTATCAGTGCTGCGGTGCTGGCGGTTTGCGTGATCGTCCATCTCATCACGATCATTTACGCGGTGCGCAACGGCCTGTCGGCGGCCGAGATCCTTGGGCGCACACGCGGGAGCTTCGGGTGGGCGGCGTTTTACGCACTGTTCGTGGTCGCTGTGACGGTGCACGCGCCGATCGGGCTGCGCAACGTGCTGGCTGAAACGTTCGGCTGGCGCGGTCGCGGCCTCGACATCGTGGTGGTGGCGATGGCACTCACGATCGCCATGTGGGGCTTCCGTGCGGTCCTCGCCGTGTTTATATGAAGAGCGACTTCCGCGCACGGAACCATCCCGCGTACTGGGCATTCCTGGTACACCGCGTGTCCGGAGTAATGCTGTCGCTCTTCATACCGCTGCATTTCTGGGCGCTGGGCCAGGCGCTGCACGGCGAGGCGCGGCTCGAATCCTTCCTGCTCTGGAGCGACCAGCCGCTGGTGAAGTTCGCGGAAACGGTGTTGGTGCTGCTGCTCGCCGCGCACATGACGGGCGGGCTGAGGCTGCTCGCGCTGGAATTCCTGGCCTGGCGCGACTGGCACAAGAGCCTGCTCGCCCTGGCGGCAGGCGTCGCGCTCGCGGCCGGGCTCGCGTTCCTGCT
>CAZCGD010000476.1:0-5909 GCA_964498105.1 uncultured Streptomycetaceae bacterium | reverse complement strand
TCGCTGTGCATGTTGAAACCCGCCTCCCGCAGCGTCGGCACGTTGGCGAATGCCGGCAGGCGCTTGTCGGTGATTTGCGCCAGGGGACGCAGCATCCCGTTGCGTATGTACTCGCCCAGCTCCTGCGGTTCCGCGACCAGGAGCTGCACGTGCCCGCCGAGGAGAGCGGCGATGCGCTCGCCGCCGCCCGGAAACGAGATGTAGACCCATTGCGCGCCGGTCGCCTTCTGCATGGTCAGCCGAAAGAAGTTGCCCCGGGTTTGCACCGATCCTCCCGACTGCTTCAATTTTCCCGGCTCTTTCTTCGCCGCTTCGATGAAATCCTCCAGCGTGCGGTACGGGGAATCGGCCTTGACCGCGATCACCGCTGATTCGAGCACCAGGCGTGCGACCGGCGTCATGTCGTTGTAACCCGCGGTCACCTCCGGCGACAGTATCGGCGTCAGCAGCCAGGCGGTGGTGAACAGAGCGATGGAATGCGGGTTACCGCGTTTCTCGGCCATGTACGCCATTGCCACCGCGCTGCCTCCCCCTGTCCGATTGTTGACCAGGGTGCGGACCGGCAGCAGCTTTTCCTTTTCGACGAGCGTGCTGATGAACCGCGCCAGGAGATCCGATCCGCCGCCCGGCGCATTGTGGACGACGATCTCGATCGGCCGGCTGGGTTGAAAAGCCTGGGCCCATGCGCTCGTCGGGGATAGCGCCAACAGGGCCAGTACTGCGGACAGGTTTTTCATATGTCACGCGGGTCGTATCTGTTGTGGCATCGGCGCGAGGGGCAGGGGATTGCCTTCCGGCACCGCGGTCCGGGCGACGTTCATGACCATCGCCAGCAACCCGTAGTAGCCGGAGACCCCGATCAAATCGATCACCCCGTGCTCGCCGAACTGGCGCACTGCCCGCTCATAGGTCGAGTCGCAGACGCTCTTGTTGGCGAGCAACTCCGTCAGAAAGTCGTAGACGATCTCCTCGTCCCCGGCCATTCCCGCGGGGCGGCGCCCTTCGGCGATCGCCTCGGCGATGGCGGGCTTCAACCCGGCCTCCACGGCCTGGCGGCGGTGGGCCCACCATTCGAACTGCTGCGTCCAGTGCCGCGCCGTCATCGCAGCGGCCATTTCATTGATGCGCTTGTCGAGCGGACAGCGGAAGCGGACGTATTCTCCCACCCGTTGCACGCGGTCCATGAACTCCGGGCTGCGCAGCAGCGCCACGAAGGGGCCCTTCACCTCGCCGCGGGGGCCCGCGGCCAGCGCGGCGGCAGCCTGTTTCTGCGCCGCGGTCATCTTGTCGGCGGGGATCGCGGGCATGCGTTCCGGGGCGATGGCAATACTCGTCTGTTTCATGGAGCCTCCTGTGGAAATGGCATGGTCAACCCGGGAGCGGATTCGGTACCGGTGCCGCGTCCTTCTGGCCGATTTTCCGGGCCGGTCTCGAGATACCGGATATTATGTATTGTATTGGAAGGTTTCAGACAGGTTCACACTATGAACGGCGCCGAGAGCCTCGTACGCACGCTGGTCATGAACGGCGTGGAAGTCTGTTTTACCAATCCCGGCACGTCCGAGATGCACTTCGTGGCCGCGCTCGACAAAGTGGAAGGCATGCGCTGCGTGCTGGGCCTGTTCGAAGGCGTCGTCACCGGCGCCGCCGACGGTTATTACCGCATGGCGGGCAAGCCCGCCTGCACCCTGCTGCACCTCGGCCCGGGGCTTGGCAATGGTCTCGCCAATCTCCACAACGCAAAGAAGGCGCGCTCGGGCATCGTCAACATCGTGGGCGAGCATGCAACCTACCACTTGAAGCACGACGCGCCGCTCACCGCCGACATCGAAGGCATTGCGCGCCCGATGTCGCATTGGGTGAAGACCGCGGCAAGCGCGGGCAGCCTGGCCGCGGATTGCGCGCTGGCCATACAGAAGGCAAGCGATGCGCCGGGACATATCGCGACGCTGATCGCGCCCGCCGATACGGCCTGGGGCGAAGCGGGCGCGCCGGTCGAGGCGGCGCCGGCCGCCCCGCGCAAGCCGGTCGCAAGCGAGGCGGTCAGCGCCGCGGCGCGCGCGCTGACGCGCGGCGAGCCGGCGATGCTGATGCTGGGCGGCGCCGCCCTGCGCGGCAAGGCGCTCGAATACGCGGGGCGCATCGCGGCGAAGACCGGCTGCCGCTTGATGTCGGAGTACAACAACGCCCGCATGGAAAGCGGCGCGGGACGCGTGAGGGTCGGCCGGCTGCCCTACGTAGTGGACGCGGCGCTCGACGCGCTGAAGGGCGCGCGTGAGCTCGTGCTCGCCGGGGCGAGGGCGCCGGTGTCCTTTTTCGCCTATCCCGGCAAGCCCAGCATGCTGGTCCCCGAAGGCGGCGCGGTCACCCGGTTGGCCGGCGTGGAAGACGATCTGGAGGCCGCGCTGGCGAGTCTGGCGGACGAAGTCGGCGCATCGCGCACGCCGCCCGCGCCCGTCAACGAGCTTCGCCGTCCTTCACTGCCGGGCGGCAAGGTGGCGCCCGACGGAATAGCCACGGCGCTCGCCGCGCTGCTCCCGGACAACGCCATCGTGGTGGACGAGTCGGTGTCGGTCGGCCGCAGCTTCGGGGCGTTCATGACGGGCGCCCCGCCGCACGACTGGTTGAACGTCATGGGCGGCTCGATCGGCTGGGCGTTACCGGCCGCCACCGGCGCTGCCCTCGCTGCGCCGGACCGGAAAGTGGTCGCGCTGGAAGGCGATGGCAGCGGGATGTACACGCTGCAGGCGCTGTGGACGATGGCGCGGGAAAACCTCGATGTAACCGTCATCGTGCTCGCCAACCGCTCGTACCAGATACTGCACGGCGAGCTGCGTAATATGGGCGCCGGCACGCCCGGCCAGCGCGCGCAGGACATGCTTACGCTCAACCGGCCGAACCTCGACTGGACGGCGCTCGCCGGCGGTCTCGGCGTGGAAGCCGCGCGCGCGACCACGCTGGATGATCTGGGACGGCAGCTCCAGCGGGCCTTCTCGCGCCGCGGGCCGTTCCTGATCGAACTCGTACTGTGATCCGGGAACGGACATAGATGGGGCTGATGTAGCGGGCCCGTTTCTCGTCACCAAATCCCCCCTACCCCCCTTTGTCAAAGGGGGGAGACATGAATATGTCGGGGGGATTTACTCGGGCCGGGCGCCCGAGTCCTTAATCACCCGCGCCCATTTCACGAGGTCGGACTGAATGATCCCGGCCAGCGCCTGCGGTGAACTGCCGACGGGCTCCATCCCGAGCTCGGAGAAGCGGGCACGCAGGTCCGGCTGCTCAATCACCTTGACGATGTCCTGGTGCAGCCTGCGGACCAGGGCGGCGGGTGTTTTCGCCGGCACCAGCACGGCCTGCCACGACGACGTATCGAATCCCGGGTAGCCGGCCTCGGCTATGGTCGGCAGCTCGGGGGTGGCGGCGGTGCGCTGCGTCGAGGCCACCGCCAGCGCGCGCAGCCGGCCCTCGCGCACCAGCGGCAAGAACGTCGCCGTCGCGGCGAACGTCATCGTGACGCGGCCGCCGAGCAGGTCCGGCACGATCGCGCCGGCCCCCCTGTACGGGATATGGCGGATGTCGATACCCGCCCTGGCCTTGAACAGTTCCCCGCCGAGATGTGTCGCGCTGCCGCTGCCGGAGGAGGCGAACGTAAGCTGGCCGGGCTGCGCCTTCGCCAGCGCGATCAACTCCTCGACGCTCTTCGCCGGCACGCCGGGGTGGATCACCAGCAGGTTGGGAATCGTGCAGATCTGCGTGACCGGCGCGAGATCGCGCAGGGGATCGTACGGCATCTTGTCGTAGAGGCCGGGGTTGATGACGATCGGCGAGCTGCCGGTGAGCAGCAGCGTGTAGCCGTCCGGCGTCGCCTTCGCCGCGCGCTCCGCGCCGATATTGCCCGCGAACCCGGCCACGTTTTCGACCACCACCGGCTTGCCCCACATCCCGGAGAGCTTCGCCGACACCAGGCGCGCGACGATGTCCGATGGTCCGCCGCTGGCGAAGTTGACGATGATGCGAACGGGCCTGGCGGGATAGCCGGGCTCCGCCGCCGCGGCCGGCACAGCGCACAGGAGAAGGGCGACAGGAAGCGCGAGCCAGCGTAACGCCCGTTTCTTATTCATGGTGGATTCCCGTCCCTTTTCGGCGGTGGCGCCGGCCGGTAGTTTACCGCCGCCGCGAGCCACCACCACCGCCAGTCCGGGCCAGCGTGACTCGAAATGCAATATCATAACCACCCTCCGCCCCGCCTTTCGCGCGGCGGCGTCACGCACACCATCATCAACGGGAGACATCATGCTTTGGACCATTTCCTGCATCGACAAGCCGAACACCGCCGCCATCCGTGAAAAAGTCCTGCAGCCCCACCGCGATTACCTGGGGAGCCAGAAAGGCATCCTGGTGCTCGCAGGAGCGACGCAGACCGACGACGGCAAGGAAGCCATCGGCAGCCTGTTCGTGGTCAACGTCAACAGCCGCGCCGAGGCGAAGAAGTTTTCGGATGGCGACCCGTTTACCCAGAACGGTGTATTCGCAAACATCACCATCACGCGCATGCGCAAGGGGCAGTGGAACCCGGGGGCGGCCGAGGGCGCCTAACGGCCGTGAATCGTAAATCGTAAATCGTAAATCGTGAATCGTGAATCGTGAATCGTGATGCGATTCTATAGGCTAGCGGTGGGCGCGTGCCTGTTGCTCGCCCATCATGGCGTGCCGGCCCAATCTTCGTGGAAGCCGGAGCGGCCGGTCGAGATCGTGGTGACCTGCCAGCCCGGCTGCGGACCGGACATCGCGGCGCGCACGCTCCAGAAGATCTGGCAGGATCACCGCATCGTGGCGGTGCCCTCCGTCGTGGTGAACAAGGCGGGTGGCGGGGGCGCGCTCGCCTATGGCTACATCCACCAGAAGCCGGGCGACGGGCACGTGCTGGTCCTCTCCGGCGCCGGCGCGGTGGTCAACTCGATCATGGGGCGCGGCGTCGGCTACAAGGACATCACGCCGCTCGCCATGACCGCCGCCGAATACGTGGGGATCGCCGTGCGCGCGGACTCCAGCCTGAACAGCGGCCGGGAGTTGATGGACGCGCTCAAGAAGGACCCGCAAGCGGTCGTGTTCGGCGTCGCGAACAGCCTGGGCAATGCGAACCACCAGGCCGTCGCGCTCGCCATGAAGGTGGAGGGCATTCCGCCCGGGAAGGCAAGAAACGTCGTGTTCCAGTCCGGCGGGCACTCGATCGCGGCGCTGCTCGGCGGCCACGTCCAGGTGGTGCCCGCGTCAGTCGGGCTGTGGGTGAATCCGCTGAAGGCGGGCCAGGTGCGGCTGATCGCCGTAAGCGCGCCGCGGCGCCTGGGCGGGGAGCTCGCACAGATTCCCACCTGGCGCGAGCAGGGCGTGGATGCAGTGATCTCCGTGTGGCGCATGATCACGGCGCCCCCGGGATTGACGCCGGCGCAGCTCGCGTTCTGGCGCGACGCGCTGCGCCGGACGACCGAGACCCCGGAATGGAAACGCGACCTGGAGGTCAACTACCAGAGCGACGAGTTTCTCGCGGGGGCGGAACTCGACCGCGCCCTCGATGCGCTCTATGCGCAGTTGAAGCCGCTGTTGACCGAACTCGACCTGGTCAAGAAACCGTGAATCGTGAATCGTGAATGGTGAATCGTGAGTCGTGATTCGAGTCCAAAGTTGGCGGCCGTCAGTTGGCAGTAACTGCCCACTGCAAACTGCAAACTCCTCATCCCTCATCCCTTTATTGCGGCTCGATTCCCGCCACCTTCGCCGCTATCTTGTAGCGCTCGATTTCCTTTACCAGCAGGCCGTCGAGCTGCCGGGGCGTGAGGGGCCACGGCTCGGCGCCCTCGGTCGCGAAGAATTTTTTCATGTCGTCGCTGACGAGGATCTTGTTGATC
>CAZCGD010000475.1:0-2516 GCA_964498105.1 uncultured Streptomycetaceae bacterium | reverse complement strand
TCGGAATCGCCGGCACGGGCCGGATGGGCGCGGCCATCGCGGCGCGGCTGATGAGTCTCGGTCACGAATTGACAGTGTGGAACCGCACTGCAGAGAAGACGAAGGAGCTGGCTGCGGCCGGAGCGACGGTCGCGGCGTCGCCCGCAGCGCTCGCGGGCAGCACCGATGTCGTCATCACCATCCTCACCGACGAGAAGGCGATCGACGAACTCTACAGCGGCCCCCAGGGACTGCTCTCGGCGGCTGTGCCCGGCAAGCTGTTCATCGAGATGAGCACGGTACGGCCCGCGGTGGAGGTCGCCCTCGCCGCGAAAGTGAAGCAGAAACAGGCCGCGATGATCGATTGCCCGGTCGGCGGCACGACCGGGCCTGCCAGGGAAGGGAAACTCTTTGGCTTCGTCGGCGGCGAGGACGCGGATGTTGCGCGCGCCAGGCCGCTGCTCGACCAGATGTGCCGGCGCGCCGAGCACGTCGGGCCGGTTGGGTCCGGCGCGCGCATGAAGCTCGCTATCAACCTGCCGCTGTTCGTCTACTGGCAGGCGCTCGGAGAGGCGCTGCTGTTGTGCCAGTCGCTCAAAATCGAGCCGGAGCGCCTGATGAGCATCCTGGCGGACACCTCCGGCGCGGCGAACGTGCTCAAGGTGCGCAGCGCCGCGGTCTCGGCTTACCTGACCGGGAAAGATCCCGGCCCGGTCAGTTTCGCGGTGGACCTGGTGTGCAAGGACTTGCGGACGATGATTGCCGAGGCGAAGGCGCTGGGTGGCACGTTGCCGGCTGCTGAAACGGCGCTGAAGTGCTTCGAGGAAGCCGCGCGGAGCGGGCTGGGCGCGGCGGATCAGTCAGTACTGCCGTCGCGGTGGGCGAAGAGTGTAAAACGGTGACTTGTGGCTTGTGACTGGTCGGGGAGATGACCGCTACGCCGTCTGAGAACTAGCCGAGCGTCGCGAGTTCCCTGCAGAACTGGTCGACCCGGGGGCACTCCTCGATGCGCCAGCATTCGGCTAGAATTTTCCCGGCCGCCTCCGCCGGGAACGCGATCTGCAACTGGCCCCGGGTCTTCTCGGTAATGTCCGCGTCGGTCATTGGCCGGCCGACGCTCCCGCGGCAATGAGCGACGCTGGCTTCCACCTTCCTGCCGTCTTTCAGAGTGATGCGCGCGGCCGCCGCCTCCCGCCCCAGCCCGGCGGCGACGGTCGCGTCTACCTTGCGGCGCAGTTCAGCTACGGCAGGATCGTGCACGACGGCGTCGGTGACCTGCGCCAGTCCGGCGGCTTTGAAAATCAGGGAGACCGCGGCCCAGTGCTGGAAGCTGACGAGCGCCTGCGTGCTGTTCTGGGGGGCGGGCCGGTTGCACAGCTGCACAGCGAGCGGGTTGACGGTCAACTCGACGCGCTCGATGCTCCCGGCATCGAACACAACCTTCCTCGCAACGTCGAGGCACGCGTCGATGATCGGGTGTATCACAAATCCGCAAGGGTAGGGCTTATAGGCGAGCGACAGGATCTCGAATGCTTCCCCGAGCTTGTCCACGGCCGCTTCCAGGTTCGGGCGCAAGCCGTAGGACACGGCAAAACCCTTCACGCCTTCGATCATCGTGTCCGGGCACGTGAAGCCGCGAGCCGCAAGCAGTGCCGCCGCCAACCCGCAGCGTGCCGCATGCCCCGGCGTGAAACTGCTGCTCATCGTGGCATGGGCTTCCCTCAGGCCACCCGCCTGGTTGGCTGCGATGCCGATGGCGGTCGCCATGCCGGACTCGTCCATCTTGAGGATCCTGCCGGCAGCGACCGCCGCGCCGATGCCGCCCGCAAGGCCTTGCATCGACAAGCCGACACCGCATTCGGCCGGCGCCATGCACAGGATGTTGCCGACGCGGCACTGAATTTCCACGCCGAGTATGAGCGCGTGGACGAAATCCTTGCCGGTGACCGGCTGGCGTTGCGCCATCGACAGAGCCGCGGCAGCGACGGGGCTGGTCGGATGGGCCACGGTAGTGAAGTGAGTGTCGTTGAAGGAGCGCGCGCCGGAACTCATCGAGTTGATGAAGGCGGCATTCAAGGCGTCCAGCTTCTCGGGGCGGCCCACCACGACGGAGGTTGCCGCGCCGTTGAATTCCGAGAGGAAATCGAGCGCGCGCTGGACGCCATCGTCCCGCGCAGCCCCGGCTGCGCAGCCGACCCAGTTGACGAAGGCGCGCGCGCCCTCGTGCCGCACTGCCGGGGGCAGCGCATCGAATTGCGACGAGTGCGCGTAACGCGCCAGTATTTTCGTGATTTCCTTCAAGCAGCCTGTCGGACTTGGTGTCATTAACGGTCGGTGAGAAAGCATGAGTAGTCGTTCTTGGTTGCCGCGGAGCCGACAGGCTGTATTGCGTTATTGTCGTGGCTGAAACAATATCCTACACTCTGGACCACCCCATCAGTCTGAAGATTATCTTGCCGCGGAGAAAATCATGCGTGTTCCAGCGCTGGTTTGCATTGCCGTAATCGCCGCCATGCTGGCGCCTGCCGCCACCTCAC
>CAZCGD010000474.1:0-1614 GCA_964498105.1 uncultured Streptomycetaceae bacterium | reverse complement strand
ATCGCTCGAGCGAAAATCGCTCGTGACCGAGATTCCCGTCAGTCGGGCAAGCAGCGCGCCGTTACCCAATTGCACAGTCAGCCCCGACCGAGGCCGGTGGAGGACGGTCTGACCATGAAATCCTATAATATCGATCTTGTGACGCCCTACCAAACAGTCGGCAATAAATGAGTCAATTGCCCGGGCGTGCCAATGGGTGAGATCGCGCTCGAGCACGTCGAGGCCGGAGGGTCGCTCGCTGGAGCGATGAATACCCACCGCGACCTGGAACGCAGCGGCCAGCCGGGATTGCTGTCCTTCGTCATAGGCATAGCTGCGCGAGGGGCCGCGCAGGACATAGTCCCTGCCATCGGTTTCGATCAAGGCCACATCGATTCCGTCCATCGATGTGCCGCTCATCAATCCAAGTGCGGTCAGTCGTTTTGCCACCACAAGTTCTCGTGCTAAGAGCCCTCCTGCCTAAGAGACAGAGCTGATGACCAAGTTCAAGTCGGATTTTCTTTCAGTACTCGCAGATCGCGGTTTTATTCATCAGCTGTCCGATCCTCAGGGTCTCGATCGGGCCGCCGAGTCCGGACCCATCACCGCTTATATCGGCTTCGACTGCACCGCGCCCAGCCTGCACGCGGGATCGCTGGTGCAAATCATGATGCTTTACTGGCTGCAGCAGACCGGGCACCGGCCTATCGCGCTCATGGGCGGGGGCACCACCAGGATTGGAGATCCTTCCGGGCGCGACGACAGCCGCAAGCTTCTCAGCAGCGCTGAGATAACCGCGAACATGGGAGGAATAAAGCGCGTATTCGAAAAGTTCCTGCGCTTTGGCTCCGGCGCCGAAGACGCCATTATGGCCGACAACGCCGATTGGCTCGGCTCGCTCAACTACATTGATTTCCTGCGCGACTACGGCTCGCACTTCACCGTCAACCGCATGCTTAGCTTCGAGTCGGTGAAACTCAGACTTGATCGCGAGCAACCGCTGTCGCTCCTTGAATTCAATTACATGATTCTCCAGGCCTACGACTTCCTCGAACTGGCGCGGCGCCACGGTTGCATCCTGCAGATGGGCGGCTCCGATCAATGGGGAAATATCGTCAACGGCATCGAACTTGGTCGACGCGTCGACAGCGTCCAGCTGCATGGGCTAACGACGCCGCTGCTCACCACCTCCTCAGGCGCCAAGATGGGCAAGACTGCCGCCGGCGCCGTTTGGCTCAATGCCGACAGTCTAAGTCCATATGACTATTGGCAGTATTGGCGCAACACCGAGGACGCGGACGTAGGACGTTTTCTGAAACTTTTCACCACCCTGCCGGTCAGCGAGACCGACCGGCTCTCAGCGCTTCGCGGAGCGGAAATCAATGAGGCAAAGAAAAGGCTCGCAACCGAAACGACCGCGCTGGTTCACGGCCGGGAGGCCGCAGTGAATGCCCAGGAGACAGCTCGGCGCGCTTTCGAAGAGGGCGCAGCGGCCGATGGTCTTCCTACACTGGTTGTCGCGCGCCACGACCTTGCCCGCGGCCTGGGACTTCTAAAAACGCTGGTTGACGGGGGATTTGCCGGTTCGAAAGCGGAAGCGCGCCGCGCCGTGCAGGGCGGCGCCGTAAGAATCAA
>CAZCGD010000473.1:0-7490 GCA_964498105.1 uncultured Streptomycetaceae bacterium | reverse complement strand
ATCGATCGCCTCAAGGAAGCCGGCGCGGCGGAAGTCGTCGCCGAGATCATGGAGGGCAGCCTCATGCTTGCCTCGACCGCGCTGATGCTGCTGGGGGTGCCGGTGAACCGCGTGCTCGCCTGCATCCGCGAAACCCGGGAGCAGCGCTACAGCCTGTTTCGCGGTGTTTTCCGTGGCATCACGGACGAGACGAATGGCGGAGACGAGACGGCGCAACCGCGGCTGCATTCGGTCACGATTACGCCGGGCGCGGCGGCGATCGGCAGGACGCTTGGCGCGATCGGACTGGAAGCCCTCCGCGTCGAGGTCACCGCGGTGCGCCGGCGCAATATCCGCGGGGTGGCGCCCGAGCCGGACACCCGGGTCGAAGAGGGCGACGTGCTGGTGCTGCTCGGCGCCGCGGCGGATCTTGCGGCCGCGGAGATCAAGCTGATGCAAGGATGAAAAACCCCGCGGTGCCGCGGGGTTTTTCATTAACGAACCACATTAACGGCGTCACCAGACGGTGCGAACCGGGTAGCGGGTGATCAACGGGTCGGGCGTCAGGATGATCAAGCCGTGGGCGATGGCCTGGCAGATCAACATCCGATCGAAGGGGTCCTTGTGAATGGCCGGAAGGCGCGTCAACTGAAGAACGGATGATTCATCCAGCGCGAGATCGGAGATCCCGTGCATGGCCCGGCATTTCGGAATGAATCGTTCCGGAGGTTCGGTCAAGGTCAGTCCTCCCAGCCCCTGCTTGATGCAAATTTCCCACGCCGATACGGTGCTGAGAAAAACCTCATTCGCCGGATCGACGAGAAATCTCCGACAGGGCTCCGAAAGCCGCGCCTCGTCACTCACCATCCACAGAAAGGTGCAGGTATCGAGCAACAGCCTCATTCGCCGCGTCCCTCGAACGCGGCTACGATGTCATCCGGCAGCGGATCGAAAAAACTCGAATGGATCTGGACCTCGCCTTTCGCAAGTCCTAATGGACGGGGCTTGTGGGGAGCCGCAGGCAGTGGGCGGATTTCCGCGATGGGGACATTTCGTTTACAAAGCTGGATGACTTCGCCTGGCTTCAGGCGCGCGAGGTAGCGCGAGAGATGGGTCTTGGCCTGATGTATGTTCAGTTTGATCATGGACCGATTGTGAACCAGGAAGTGAACTAAGTCAAACCAAAAATTTGTCGGCCTTAGGTCCGACAAACTCCTTGTACGTGCGACAAAAACGGGATAAGGAAACCGTGTTTTGCCAGCAGACAAGATCAAGCTGATCCAGGGGTGAGGACCGAGGATTGAGGATTGAGATAGTGAGTCGAGGTCCGCGGCAGACGCGGAAGCGAAAACGCCCGCTGAAGCAGCGGGCGTAGAACCTTGAACTCGGAACCCGGAACCTTTATTTAGAGCAGGCTTGCTCCGCCGCAGTTGGAGACCGTGGGTGCGATCCAGTTCGGGGGCGGACCGGCGGCGTAGCAACCGCCGGCGCCAGTGGGCGTCGGCGCAGTGCCGCCCGCGCCGCCGTTGTAGATGGAGAACTGGAACACGCCGCCGATGGGATTACCGTCGTCGATCTTGCGGTCGATTTCGGACAGTATTTCGGACGGAATCCCGTTTCCGGTCTTGATATTGTGGCGCGGCGCCGGCGTGCCGGTGCCATAGACGGCGTCGTAGATTACCTGGATGTAACGGACGTAGGGATTGGCCGGCACCGTATCGGGAGACTCGGGGAGCACCGCGTAGGTATAGCTGCCGTTGATGAAACCGGCATGCGAGAGGTGGTCCCACACCGCGATGTGCTCGTCGATGGTGTCGCCCAGGACAACCGTGCGGATCTGGCCGTTGCCATTGCCGTTGGCGCCCACCAGCACGTTGGCGATGTTGGTCGAGGCCAGGCTGTAGTCCCCGGGCAGGGCGCGGAAGCGGTCGAGGAAGCCGAAGTAGGCGGCTTTGATCCCGTCCTGCTGGGAGATCAGGTTGCGCACGCGGGCGCTGGTGATCAGTTCCTGGCCCTTCAGTACGCCGCCCAGCAGCAGGCCAATGATCACGAGCACGATCGCAATCTCGATCAGGGTGAAGCCTGTTTGCCTGCGCATTTTCGAGTCCTCCGGATTCTGTGGTGTGACGAAAGCCCGCAAGAATTATGCCAAAAGGCGAGCGCCGCGGACGGCGGTTGCGGCTTTGCCGTTCAAAGTTTCAGGTTCAAAGTTCAGATCCCCCGGGATTCCAGGCTGCAGCCGGCTCGAAAACAAGAACGCCCGCTGAAGCAGCGGGCGTCAAACCTTGAACCTTGAACCTGGAACCCGGAACTCTTGTTAGAGCAGGCTCGCTCCGCCGCAGTTGGAGACCGTGGGTGCGGTCCAGGTCGTGCCGACGTAGCACTGGCCGGCTGCGCCGCCCGTCGGCGAGGTGCCGCCCGCGCCGCCGTTGTAGGTGGAGAACTGGAACACGCCGCCCACCGGATTACCGTCGTCGATCTTGCGGTCGATTTCGGACAGTATTTCGGACGGAATCCCGTTGCCGGTCTTGATATTGTGGCGCGGCGCTCCCGCGCCGGTGCCATAGACGGCGTCGTAGATCACCTGGATGTAACGGACGTAAGGGTTGGCCGGCACGGTAGCGGGGGTCTCGGGGAGCACCGCGTAGGTATAGCTGCCGTTGATGAAACCGGCATGCGAGAGGTGGTCCCATACCGCGATGTGCTCGTCTATCACGTCGAGCAGGACTATCGTGCGGATCTGGCCATTGCCATTGCCGTTGGCGCCCGCCGCCACGTTGGCGATGTTGGTCGAGGCCAGGCTGTAGTCCCCGGGCAGGGCGCGAAAGCGGTCGAGGAAGCCGAAGTAGGCGGCCTTGATCCCATCCTGCTGGGAGATGAGGTTACGCACGCGGGCGCTGGTGATCAGTTCCTGGCCCTTCAATACGCCACCCAGCAGCAGGCCAATGATCACGAGCACGATCGCGATCTCGATCAAGGTGAATCCGGCTTGTTTACGCATGATCCATATCCTCCAGTTGCCTCTGTTGAGACGTACTACGCAAGTTCTGTGCCAATAATTGCACGGATGAGGCCCCGTACCTCCAAATCCCTATCCCAGCGTGAAATATAGCACAGTTCATTAAGTTAAGCATGCAACCCTATGTATTAAAGTATTTTTTATTACCACGCGCCAGCGATACAGGTGAAGATACCAGCGTTAGTGATTGAAAAATAAGGCAATGTGTAGAGTCAGGGCTTTCCGTGTCGGTTTTTCGGCGGCAGTGACGATTTTCCGGCGGCCTTGAGTTCCTTGAGCCGTTCGGTCAGGAAATGGGTCTCCTTGGGCTCCGTGACTTCACCGCTTGCGAGCAGGCCCCCGAGCAGCACCGTTGCGGCTTCGAGTTCACCCAGGTCTTCGAGGATGAAGATGCGCATCTGACGCGCCCAGTTGGAGGCGAGCCGGGCGCCGTGCGTGATGGCTTCGGCGTAGGAGAGCGCGAGGCGGGTGTCTTTCAGCCGGTGTTTCGCCATGATCGCGCAGTGGGCCAGCCAGCGCCAACGCCGGTTGGGGTCACGGTCGAACTGCTCGCGCACGAACTCGCACATCCGGCGCTGTTTGGCCTCATCCAGCACCTGGCCATAGAGCTGCGACGCCATCATCAAGGGATACTGCCCCACCGGGTCGAGCTCGAGTATTGTCCCGAGCCAGGCGGTGACCCGCGAATAATCCAGGTCGAGAAAGGGAATGCTCACGCCCGGCTGGTTGTCGAAGGCCTGGAGATACAGGGTCAGCAACTGGGCGAGCGCAATCGGCTCCCCCAGCGACAGCGCGCGCAATGCGGCCGGCGACGCCGGCGCGCCGAGCGCTTCTGCCCGGGCGGTGGGCCGCGGCTGCCAGGCCTGCCACGCGACTTGCAGGCACAATGCGATGACCAGCAGCGCCAGCACCGGCCGCGGCACGGTTCCGATCCTGCGTTCCCTACCTGACTTCATTCCGTGGTTCTCATATCAAGAATTTTTGAGAGAATTTTCAAAAATTCTTCCGGTAGAAATCGAACATCGTCGCAGCCGTGAGCAGCACGACGTAGAGCGCGCCGAGCCCGAGCAATGGCAGGATGGCGGACCACGCCGCTGGTTCGTTGACGAGCCAGGCGGTCTGGGTCCAGGCATCCAGCGCGGGCACGACCAGGGCCAGCGTTTCCACCATAAACCGGATCACCTGGTGGGACAGGGTATCGCCGCCGGACAGGGAGTGGGCGCTCATCAGGCGTACCGCCGTGAGCGAGCGGGCGAGCAAATAGAAAGCCAGCACGAAGCTGGCTGCGGGCGTCAGCTGGTTGAGCGTAACGATGGCGAACACGGCGAGGGCAACGACGATGGCCAGTTCGACAGCGAGTGAAGCCGCCCACAGCGCCACCGCCGGCAGGGGGACAAACCAGGCGAGCGGCAGCGCGGCGGCGGCGGCAATGAGCGCGGCGATTGCCAGAAAGCCCGCGAGCTTGCCCAGGATGTAATGCGAGCGCGGCAGGTCGAGCGCGAGCAGTACGTCGAGGCCCTTGTCGTTGAATTCGCGGGTAAGGCTCACCAGCACGTAGATCGCGGCGATGAAGACACTGGCAAGCCGCACGCCGGCGGCATAGAACCCCGCCTGCAGCCGGTTGCCCTCGACAACGGCAATCGTCTCCATGAAGAAGCTTGACGCCAGCAGGGCGAGGAGCGTGACGAGGACCAGCGCCGGCAGGCGAGTGCGCATCGCCTCGAGCAGGGTGCAGCGCGCAATGGTCGCGATTCGGGAATCCATGCCACAATGCCATGAAGTTGACAGTTGACAGTTGGCAGTTGGCAGCTGTCAGTTGGCAGTAACTACCAAGGCTTGCTGCAAACTGCCGACTGCCAACTCAAAACTCAAAACTATGATGTTGTGCGAACAGTATAACGAAAGACCCCGTCGCCGAGGATGCGGATGGAACGTCACATGAGCGCCGCTGTCGGCGCGCAGAACCGGGTAGTCATGGCCCATCCGCAGTGGTGGCTCGGCTCGATGCTGCTCGCGCTGCAGGCCGCGCTCGCCTGGGGGATTGCCGACTGGTGGGCGCGCGCTTTCCTGCTCGCGCACTTCGGGCTGTTCCTGCTGTGGCAACCGGTGTGGCGCGGCGAGAACAACGTCGAGTCGCGTTACGCCTTCCTGGTGGTGATCGTCGGCCTCCTGCTCGCGGCCTGGAACAACTGGTGGCTGATGGCCGTCTGGGTGGCGGTGCTGTTCGGGTTGATCGGCGGCTCGGTTCCCGGCATAAACGAGCGGCGGCAGCGCCTGGTCTCGATAATGGCGGCGCTGTACCTGCTGTCCCTGCTGCTGATGTGGGTCGTGCCGCACCTCTTTCCCGGGCAGGTCATCGAGGAACCGCTGGTGCTGCTGGTGCTGTATGGCTTGCCGGCGCTGCCCGTTGCCATTCTGATGATCCGCGTCGAAGCCAGCCGCACGGCGGTGCCGGTGGCGGTGGACCTGTTCTACAGCGTGATCCTGTTTCTGCTGGTGGTCGCGCTGGTGCTCGGCAGCTTCGTCGTCAAGCAGCTGAGCCACGGCAACTACCCGCTGGCCCTGGCCCAGGCGCTGATCGCCATTTCGCTGGTGCTGATGGCGCTATCCTGGCTGTGGAATCCCCGCGGTGGCTTCGAGGGGATCGGCCACATGTTCTCGCGCTATCTGATGAGCCTGGGCCTGCCGTTCGAGCGGTGGGTACAGCGGCTGGCGGAGCTCGCGGAGCAGGAATCCCAACCCGTGCGTTTCCTGGACCTCGCGCTCCAGCATATCCTCGAACTGCCGTGGGTGACGGGGCTGGAATGGGAGGCGCGCCTCGGCCAGGGGCAGCATGGCGCCAGGTCGGAACACTCGGCGGAATTCTGGTTCCAGGACCTGCGGGTCAAGATCTACACGCACGCGGCGCTGTCGCCGGCGGTGCAGTTGCACCTCAAGCTGCTGACGCAGATGGTGGGCCACTTCTACGACGCGAAGCGCCGCGAGCAGGCCCAGCGCCAGAACGCCTATACGCAGGCGATCTACGAGACCGGCGCGCGGTTGACGCACGACGTGAAGAACCTGCTGCAGTCGCTGCGCTCGCTGTGCGCGGCGGTGGAGACCAGCGGCGCCAGCGAGGCGCAGGACCTGCAGACTTTGATGCAGCGGCAACTGCCGGTGATCACGCAGCGGCTCAACGTGACCCTCGACAAGCTGCGCTCGCCGCAGCAGGCGGACGCGGCCCGGGTGCGCGCGGCGCTGTGGTGGGAAGGGTTGATCCGGCGCCACACCGGACGCGACGTTCGGTTCCAGGTGGAGGGGCCGGTGCAGGAACTGCAACTGCCCGCGGAGCTGTTCGACAGCGTTGCCGACAACCTGATCGACAACGCGCTCCACAAGGCCGGCGTCAACGCCGGGCTGCAGGTGCGGGTGATCCTGTCGGCGGCGCACGACGGCACGCTGACGGTATGCGACAACGGGGCCGCGATTCCGAAGAACGTCGTGGCCCAGTTGTTCGAAGCACCGGTGGCGTCGCAAACGGGACTCGGCGTGGGCCTGTACCACGCGGCGCGGCAGGCGGCCCTGCTGGGTTACCGGCTAACGCTTGCCACCAATGAAGCGGGAACGGTGTGCTTCGTGCTGGCGCGCGCAGCCGGCGCGAAATAACGCCGGCGGCTTTCACGTTCAAGGTTCATGGATACCGCGAAAGTTTTTATGTCCGGCCGCAGCCAGGCCGTGCGCTTGCCCAAGGAGTACCGCTTCAAGGGTGATGAGGTGTTGATCAAGCGCGTCGGCGACGCCGTGGTGCTGCTGCCCCGCACGCATTCCTGGGATACGCTGTTCCAAAGCCTGGAGCAGTTCGAACCCGGCTTCAAACTGGAACGGAAGCAACCGAAAGCGCAGCAGAAGCGTGCCAGGCTTAATTGAAATACCTGCTCGACACCGATATCTGCATCTACATCATCAACGAGCGTCCCAGACGGGTACTCGACCGTTAATGAAAAAGAATTTCGCCGCGTGGCGGGGCTGCGTTGCGAGAATTGGGCGTAGGCCAAGTTGGCAGCCGTCAGCCGTCAGCCGTCAGTTGGCAGCGCTGCAAACTGCCCACTGCAAACTTTCTAGCTTAAGTCTGACTCCTTACGAACACGAGATTGATCCCTTACGAACACCGAGGGCGAACTTGAGCATGCATTTCCACCACCCCGTCACCTTCGGTGCCACCCCTCCTCCGTAAGGAGGGGAATTGTTTTGCGTACTCCCCTCCTGCCCGAGGAGGGGTCGACGCGAAGCGGCGGGGGTGGTGGGAGTAAACGTGGGTATACCGCGCCTGGAAGGCGCGATTGGCGCCTCGCACATTCGAGCCGGCGGAGTGGTTCCGTCAAGTAATCAGGAAATGTTTACTAGCCGTACTTCGTGTCGGCGGCGGGCTATAGCCTGGTACTGAATTTGCTGATGCTGGTGCCGGCGAAGCGCTGCACGGCCAGTGCGACGTGAACTGGCTGCGCGCCATTCT
>CAZCGD010000472.1:0-2598 GCA_964498105.1 uncultured Streptomycetaceae bacterium | reverse complement strand
TATCTCGACTCCCATGCGCAGTCCTACCGGAAAGTGCTGACCGAACTGGGACTGGCGAAGAAATAGTCGAAAGAGAAACTCATGGCGGTGACCGAGCCGCTTGCGGAATGGTTGTGCGGGCAGCGCTGGGAGGCGATCCCGGAACCGGCGCGCCTCAAGGCGGTTGACGTCGTGTACGACTCAGTTGGTGCGATGATCGCCTGCTCGCAGTTGCCCGAAGTGCTGGCGCTGATCAGATTCCTGCGGCGCATGGGCGGCACGGCGGAATGCACGATGATCGGCCACGCCGGCCTCACCAGCCTGGTGAATGCGGCGATGGCAAACGGCGGCATGGCGCACGGCGACGAGGCCGATCCGGTGCACCTCAAGTCGGTCGGCGGACACGTCGCGTCCGGACCGGTGCCGGCGGCGCTCACGGTCGGCCAGTGGACGGGCGCCAGCGGCAGAGACTTACTTCGCGCCGTGGCGCTCGGCTACGAAGTCGGCGGCCGGCTGATGACCATTTTTTACCGCGAGCGCGATTACGTCGCCCGCCGTTTTTATCCCACTGCGGTTGTCGCCACGATCAGCTCCGCGGTCACCGCCGCGCTTCTGCTCGGCGTCAACCGCGAGCAGATGCAGGTGGCGATGTGCCTTGCGGCCTACCAGGCCGCCGGTCCCGACAACATGACCAAGGACCCCGGGCACATGGGCAAAACGTTTCAGGTCGGCGCCGCCAATCGTAACGGCGTCACCGCGGCATTGCTCGCGCACGACGGTTGCCACGCTCCGCCAGACATACTCGACGGGTCTCACAGCCTGTTCGACGCTTACCTTGGGGCGCCGGACGCGGGCGGTGAGATGCTGAAAGACCTCGGCTTGTACTACTCGATTAATGACGTCATGTACAAGCGCTATCCCGTCGGCAGCCCGAACCAGGCGTACTTGCAGGGCCTGTTCGGCCTGATCGGGAAACACGCGCTGCAGCCGCGGGACATCGCGGAGATCGAGGTGCAGATCCCGCAGCGCGGCCTGAAGCGGATACCGACCACACGCCACGCCTCCATATCCGCGCTGGCGGTGTGCGCGATCGCTGCCGCGCATGGCAAGCTCGATTTCTATCATCTGCACGGTCCTGACGCGCTGGACGGCCCGTCGCGCGACATGCAGCAGCGCGTGAAATTCGTGGGGCGCGAGGACTGGAAGGACATGGCAGCCGGACGGCACGCGATCGTGACGATCAGAACGCGTGACGGCAGGACGCTGACCGAGGAAGTCTGGCACCAGCCGATGACCGGGTCGGAACTCGAGCGCAAGTTCGACGGGCTGGTGGTGCCGCGCTTCGGCAAGGACAAGAGCGCGCGGGTAGCGGGGCTGCTCAAGTCGCTGGAGAGCGCTGCGGGCGTAAAGCCGCTCATGACTGAGCTGGCGGGATCCTGATATGAAGGGACTGCTGCGCGCCGCGGTGCTGTCGTGGACCGCCCTGTGGGCCGCGTCCGGCGCCGCGCAACCGGAGGCCTGGAAGCCCGCCAAGCCGGTGGAGCTCATCGCGCCTTCCGCCCCCGGTGGCGGCACCGATACCACCGCACGCCTGATCCAGAAGATCTGGCAGGACAAACGCATGCTGGATGTGCCGGTTGCGGTCGTCAACAAATCGGGCGGAGGCGGTGCTCTGGCGCTGACCTATCTCAGGACTCACGCGTCCGACCCCCATTTCCTGCAGATCGTCTCGGCGGTGCTGCTGACCAACCACATCGCCGGGCGCAGCCAGCTCGGTCACGCGGATTTCACGTCGATCGCGCTGCTGAACAGCGAGTACGTCGTGCTCGCCGTGAAAAACGATTCCCGGTGGAGGAGCGTCAAGGATTTAATGGACGCGCTGAAACCGGACCCTGGCGCCGTCAGTTTCGCCGTCGGCACCAGCCTGGGCGGCGTGAATCACATCGCCGCCGCGGCGCTGGCCCGTGCAGCGGGGGCCGACCCGAAGCGGCTGAAGACCGTGGTGTTCAAGTCTTCGGCCGAATCCGCGACCGCGGCGCTGGGCGGGCACGTGGATGTGATGGCCTCCAGCGCCTCGCTGGTCCTGCCTCACCTGAGATCCGGCACGATGCGCGTCCTCGCTGTATCGGCGCCCAAGCGACTGGCTGGCGATCTGGCAGGGGTGCCGACGTTGAAGGAGCGGGGCATCGATATCGTCGTCGACAACTTCCGGCTGACGATCGCGCCGCCGGGCATCGGGCAGGCACCAGTCGCCTACTGGGACCAGGTCATGCTGAGGCTTAGCGTGACCGATGAATGGAAGCAGGATCTCGAACGCAACGGCTGGGAGAACACCTACATGAACAGCCGCGATACCGCGAACTACCTCGACGCGCAGTACCTCGCTCTGAAGAGCGTGCTCGTCGAAGTGGGGTTCGCGAAATGATCGCGCTCAGCTTTAAGCCCAAGAACGGCAGTTGCTAACCGCAGAGACGCTGAGACGCAGAGGTAACACAAAGAAAATCGATGAATCGACGGTTCGCAAAATTGGAGAATCTTAAAAGCTTGTAAGTCCTGGAATTTTCTGTTCTCCGCGGCTCTGCGCCTCTGCGGTTCGCCTTTTTCTAGGTTAAGCGCTCA
>CAZCGD010000471.1:0-5295 GCA_964498105.1 uncultured Streptomycetaceae bacterium | reverse complement strand
TCGAGCGCCGCCAGCACCATCGCCTTGGAGCGCTCGACGCCGTCCACGCGTATCGCGGCGATAGCGTGCGTGTTCAGGCCGAATTCCTGCGGCGTGATCCGGAACTCGCCGATCCTGCCGTCCTTGAGTTCCGCCACCAGGGTCGGCCCGGAGATCGAGATTTCATCGAGTCCTTCCAGTCCGTGCACGACCATCACGTGCCGGCTGCCGAGCCGCTCCAGCACGCGTGCCTGGATGCCGACGAGATCGGGATGGAACACGCCCATCAGCTCCAGCTTCGCGCCCGCCGGATTGGTGAGGGGGCCGAGAATATTGAAGATGGTCTTCACGCCGAGCTCCCGCCGCACCGGCGCGGCGTGCTTCATCGCCCCGTGATGCAGCGGCGCGAACATGAAGCCCACCCCGACTTCGTCTATGCAGCGGCCGATCTGCTCCGGCTTCAGGCTGATGTTGGCGCCCAGCGCCTCCAGCACGTCGGCGCTGCCCGACTTGCTGGAAACCGAGCGGTTGCCGTGCTTCGCGACGCGGGCGCCCGCCGCCGCGCAGACGAAAGTCGAGGCGGTTGAAATATTGAAAGTGTGCGCGCCGTCGCCGCCGGTGCCGACGATGTCGATGACCTTGTCGGCGTCCTTCACGGGGACCTTGGTGGCGAATTCGCGCATCACTTCGGCGGCAGCGGCGATCTCGCCGATGGTTTCCTTCTTCACGCGCAGTCCCGTGATAATGGCGGAAATGAGCACCGGCGAGACCTCGCCGCTCATGATCGCGCGCATGAGGGAGAGCATCTCCTCGTGGAAGATCTCGCGGTGTTCGATCACGCGCGCCAGCGCTTCTTGCGGTGTCATGTTCTGCCTCCTTCAAGGAAGTTCTTGAGCAGCTGGTGGCCGTGCTCCGTCAAAATGGATTCGGGGTGGAACTGCACTCCCTCCACCGCCAGCTCCTGATGGCGCACGCCCATGATCTCGCCATCGTCGGTCCAGGCGCTGACCTCGAGGCAGGCGGGCAGGCTCGCGCGCTCGATCACCAGCGAATGATAGCGGGTCGCGGTAAAACCGTCCGGCAGCCCGCTGAACACGCCCCGCGCATCGTGGTGGATGGCGGAAGTCTTGCCGTGCATCAGCTGCTTCGCGTGCACGATCCTGCCGCCCAGCGCCTGCCCGATCGCCTGGTGGCCCAGGCACACACCCAGTATCGGGATCTTGCCCGCGAATTCCCGGATCAGCGGCACCGAAATGCCCGCCTCGTTCGGCGTGCAGGGGCCGGGCGAGATGACGATTTGCGCCGGCTTGAGCTTGCCGACTGCCTCGAGCGTGATCTCGTCGTTGCGAAATACCTTCACGTCCTCGCCCAGCTCGCCCAGGTATTGCACCAGGTTGTAGGTGAACGAGTCGTAGTTATCGATCATCAGCAACATAAAAATCCTTTACCGCAGAGGCGCAGAGACGCGGAGATGAATGAACGAAAAATGAGTCTTCATCATTGTTTTTCTCCGCGCCTCAGCGTCTCCGCGGTTCAATCGATCCTGGTGTCGAGCCCGGACTCCGCCATCTCCGCCGCGCGCAGCAGGGCTTTCGCCTTGCTCTGCGTCTCCTGCCACTCGGCTTCGGGCTGCGAATCGGCAACGATGCCGCCGCCCGCCTGCACGTAGAGCATGCCGTTCTTGACCACCGCCGTGCGCAGCGCGATCGCGACGTCCATGTTGCCGTGAAAACCGAGGTAGCCCACCGCGCCGGCGTAGATGCCGCGCTTCACGGGCTCCAGCTCGTCGATGATCTCCATCGCCCGTACCTTGGGCGCGCCCGAAACCGTGCCGGCCGGGAAAGTCGCGCGCAGCACGTCGATTGCATTCAACCCGGGCTTCAACCTGCCTTCCACGTTGGAAACAATGTGCATCACGTGCGAATAACGCTCGACGATCATCTGCTCGGTTACCTTGACGCTGCCGGTTTGCGCGACACGTCCCGCGTCGTTCCGCCCCAGGTCCACCAGCATGAGATGCTCGGCGCGCTCCTTTTCATCGGCGAGCAACTCCTTTTCCAGCGCGGCGTCCTCCGCCGGCGTCGCGCCGCGGCGCCGGGTGCCGGCGATCGGGCGCACCGTCACCACGTCGCCCTCGAGGCGCGCCAGGATCTCGGGCGAGGCGCCGACCACGTGGAAGCCGCCGAAATCGAAGTAGTACATGTAGGGCGACGGGTTGATGGTGCGCAGCGCGCGGTAGAGCGCGAGCGGCGCGGCGCGGAACGGCTTTGACAGGCGCTGCGACGGCACCACCTGCATGACGTCGCCCTCGAAAATATAATGCTTCGCGCGCTCGACCGCCTGGTGATACGCCGCCTGCCCGAAGCCCGACACTGCGGGCTGCGACGGCCCGCGCGTGTCCGGCGGTATCGTCACCGGCGCGCGCAGCTTCTCGAGCAACTGTTTCAGCCGCGCGTGCGCCGCCTGGAACGCGCCCGGCTTCCCCGGTTCGGCGTACACCACCAGGGTCAGCTTGCCGGAGAGATTGTCGACGATCGCGATCTCCTCGGAGACCAGCAGCAGGATGTCGGGCGTGTCGAGTTCGTCTGGCTTGCGCGTCGCCGCCAGCCGCCGCTCGATGTAGCGCACGGTGTCGTAGCCGAAGTAGCCGACGAGACCGCCGCAAAAGCGCGGCAGGCTCGCGTCCTGCGCCACCTTGAAGCGCGCGAGAGTGTCGGCTACGTAGGCCAGCGGATCGGCGACCCGTTGCTCGCTTACCTGGTGCGCGCCGCGAAACTCGACGCAGCGGTCCCCGCGCACCTCGATGCGCGTTTCGGCGGGCAAGCCGATGAAGGAATAGCGGCCGAAGCGCTCGCCGCCCACCACCGATTCCAGCAGGTAAGTGAAGGGCCGGTTGGCGAGCTTGAGGTAGACGGAGAGAGGGGTGTCGAGGTCGGCAAAGGTCTCGAGCACCACGGGAACCCGGTTGTAGCCCGCCTCGGCAAGGCGGGCGAAATCAGCTTCGGTCATCAGTCACTCCACGGAAAACACGAACAACGATCGAGCAACACATGCGCGCAGGGCGCGCGCGGGCCGGGCTAGCTGCGCCAGCAACGCCAGGCGGGGGTCGCCTGCTTCTCGATTCCGTGATCGGTGTCGTGCATGACTACGCTTTCTTGATCAGCCGGGTCGCTGCAATGAGCGACGGTACTATAGCATCAACGTCCAACTCGCGCACATCCCTGCCCTCGTTGTAGCCATAGGGAACGCAGAACACCGGGCAGCCGGCCGCGCGCGCGGCCTGGACGTCGTTCAGGGAGTCCCCGATCATCAGCATCTCGCGCGGCGCGATGCCGAAACCGCGGCAGGCGTGAAGCAACGGCGCCGGGTCGGGCTTCTTCTGCGGCAGCGTGTCGCCGGCGATGACCTGCTCGAAATAGCGCGCGATGCCAAGATGCTCGAGCAGCGGGGTCGTGAAACCTCCCGACTTGTTGGTCACGCACGCGAGCGGCAAGCGCATTGCGCGCAACGCCTCGAGCCCCTCGCCCACGCCCGGATACATCACGGAGTGGCGGCCGTTGACTTCGGCGTAGCAGCGCTCGAACAACGGCAGCGCGCGCGCCATCTGCCCGGCTGATGCGCCGCCCGCGATCGACCCGGCGAGCGAGCGCTCGACGAGCTTCGGTATGCCCTTGCCAACAAAAGTGCGAATCAGCTCCACGGCAAGCGTGGGACACTGGAGCTCGCGCAGCATCATGTTGGCCGCGGCCGCGAGATCCGGAATGGTGTCGGCGAGCGTGCCGTCGAGATCGATCGTCACGGCTTTGACGCTCAGCGGAAAACGCTGATTCATGATTGAACCGCAGAGACGCAGAGGCGCGGAGGAAACATGGAGAATGAAACAAAGAGAATGTTACCGACTCGCACGGGTTGGATGCTCTAAACACATCCCGCTGATACCGCCATTCCTGTGCCGGTTCTGACTTTCTCTGCGTCTCGGCGTCTCTGCGGTAATGATTTACGCCTTGGCGAGCTCGGCGCGCATCGCCTTGATCGTGGCCTTGTAATCCCTGGTGCCAAAGATGGCCGAGCCGGCGACGAAGGTGTCGGCGCCGGCGCGCGCGGCCTCGGCGATGTTGTCCACCTTGACGCCGCCGTCCACCTCGAGCCAGATGTCGCGCCCGAGCGCATCGATGCGGCTGCGCACCGCGGCCAGCTTTTTCAGCGCCTGGGGTATGAACTTCTGCCCGCCGAAACCGGGATTCACCGACATGACCAGGATCAGGTCGAGCTTGTCGATGACGTGGTCGAGATGCGAGAGCGGCGTGGCGGGATTCAACACCAGGCCCGCCTTGCAGCCGCAGTCCCGGATCAGCGCGATGGTGCGGTCCACGTGCTCGGAGGCCTCGGGATGAAACGAGATGATGTTGGCCCCGGCCTTCGCGAAGTCGGGCACGATGCGGTCCACCGGCCGCACCATGAGGTGCACGTCGATGAGCGCCTGGGTAAGAGGCCGGATCGCCTCGCACACCAGCGGGCCCACCGTCAGGTTCGGCACGTAATGGTTGTCCATCACGTCGAAATGCACGATGTCGGCGCCGGCCGCGATCACATTGCGCACTTCTTCCCCCAGCCGCGCGAAATCGGCGGACAGTATGCTGGGAGCGATACGGTAGTTTTTCGCCATGGCGCGCGGCTCGAAGGACACGGAAATTTTACCCGTTCTTGCGCGCCCTGTGGAATTGATTAACAATCGCCGCCATGGCTGACAAGAAGCACGACATCTCGGTTACCTCACGCACGGTGTTCATCCCGGACCAGTCGGACCTGGAAAGCGGTCGCTACGTTTTCGCGTACACCATCACCATCACCAACACCGGCTCGGTGCCGGCGCAACTGGTGAGCCGCCACTGGATCATCACCGACTCCAACAACCAGGTGCAGGAAGTGCGCGGCCTCGGCGTAGTCGGCGAGCAGCCGACGCTGCGGCCCAACGAGAGCTTCCAGTACACCAGCGGCACCGCCATCGCCACGCCGGTCGGCACCATGCGCGGCAGCTACCAGATGGTCGCTGAAGGCGGCGCGCAGTTCGAGGCGCCGATACCCGAATTTACGCTGTCCATGCCGCGGGTGCTGCACTGACATGCAGCGTTCCGGGTTCCGGGTTAGAGTGGGCTGCAATTCGAGGGTTCCAGCTTTGAACTCGGAACATGTCGCTGAAATTAAGCTACACCCTGCTTGCGCCGTTCTACGACCTCTTTGCGGGTCCGGCCTTCGGCGCGGCGCGGCGCGAGAGCCTGGCAGCGTTGCCGCGCGAAGGCCACTGCGACGTGTTCC
>CAZCGD010000470.1:0-1871 GCA_964498105.1 uncultured Streptomycetaceae bacterium | reverse complement strand
TAGGCCACGAGCAACGCGTTCTCGGTGCGGATGTTGGGCGGGCCCTTGAGCAGTTTCACCTTCGCCAATTGCCCTAGCGGCAGCATCGTGCCGCTCAAGGTTGGCGCCGCAGCGCCCATCACGGGCACCAGAACCTGGGTGGCGATCGCCTGCGGATCGCTGCGGAAATCGCGCGGGTAGCGCACGACCACGCTATAGCGCTCCAAGCCCTCCACGGTGGTGGTGACCATGTCGCCTCCCAGCGCCGTGGAAATCACATCTTGCAGGTCGCCCACGGCGAGCCCGTAGCGGGCAAGCGCCATGCGGTCGGGCTCGATGTCGATGTAGTAGCCCCCGGTCAACCGTTCGGCGAAGGCGCTGGTCGTGCCCGGCACTGCCTTCACCACGGTCTCAACCTCCTTCGCCACGCGCTCGATCTCCGCCAGGTCCTTGCCGAACACCTTGATCCCGATCGGAGTGCGGATGCCGGTCGACAGCATGTCGATGCGCGCCTTGATCGGCATGGTCCACGCGTTCGCAATCCCCGGGAACTGCAGCGCCTGGTCCATCTCGGCAATGAGCTTTTCCATCGTCATGCCCGGGCGCCACTCGCTCTCGGGCTTCAGGTTGATCACCGTCTCGAACATCTCGGTCGGCGCCGGATCGGTGGCGGTGTTGGCGCGTCCCGCCTTGCCGAATACCGAAAGCACTTCCGGAAAGCCTTTGATGATGCGGTCCTGGGTCTGCAGAATCTCCGCCGCCTTGGTCACCGACAGCGACGGCAACGTGGCGGGCATGTAAAGGAGCGTCCCCTCGTTCAGCACCGGCATGAATTCGGTGCCGAGCTTCATCGCCGGATAAGCGGTGATCCCCAGTACGGCGGCGACGGCGAGAATCGTCAATTTGCGCCAGTGCAGCACCCAGCCGATGATCGGCCGGTAGCCCCAGATCAGAAAGCGCGACAGCGGGTTACTGTGCTCCGGCGGAATGCGGCCGCGGATGAACAGCAGCATCAGCACCGGCACCAGGGTGATCGACAGCAGCGCCGCCCCCGCCATGGAGAAGGTCTTGGTGTAGGCGAGCGGCTTGAACATCCGCCCCTCCTGCGCTTCCAGCGTGAAAACGGGCAGGAACGACACGGTGATGATGAGCAGGCTGAAGAACAGCGCCGGCCCAATCTCCTTGCAGGCGTTAATGATGGCCTCGACCCGCGACTCGCCGGGTTGCAGCCGCTCCAGATGTTTGTGCGCGTTTTCGATCATCACGATCGCCGCGTCGATCATGGCGCCGATCGCGACGGCGATGCCGCCCAGGCTCATGATGTTCGAGTTGAGCCCCATGAGGCCCATGACGATGAACGCGATCAGCACGCCGATCGGCAGCATGACGATCGCCACCAGCGCGCTGCGGGCGTGGAACAGAAACACGATGCACACTAGCGCGACGATCAGGCTCTCCTCAATCAGCGTGCGGTTGAGATTCTTGATGGCGCGATGGATCAGGTCGGAGCGGTCGTAGACCGCCTGGATCGACACTCCCGCCGGCAGCCCGCTCGATATCTCGGAGATCTTGGCCTTCAGATTGTGAATCACGTCCTGGGCGTTCTGACCGAAGCGCGCCACCGCAATGCCGGCCACGACTTCGCCCTCGCCGTTAAGCTCAGCGATTCCGCGGCGCTCCTCGGGCACCAGTTCCACGCGCGCCACGTCGCGAATCAGCACCGGTGTGCCGCCGTCGGCCTTGACGACGAGCATCTGCAGGTCTTCGATGCCGCGCAGATAGCCGCGGCCGCGCACCATGTACTCGGTCTCCGTCATCTCAATCACGCGTCCGCCGACGTCGCGATTGCTGTCGCGGATCACCTGCATCACCTTCATCAGCGGCACGCCGTA
>CAZCGD010000469.1:0-3094 GCA_964498105.1 uncultured Streptomycetaceae bacterium | reverse complement strand
TGGAAGACAATTCTCGAAGACAGTCTCTTCGACGACGGATTCCAGCGCAGCGCTGACCTCAACAAGTTCATCGACCAGTACTCCGAAACCACGCGTGGGATCCTGAGGGAAGGCGGCGTCAAGGTCGTGCGCTGAGCGCACGACAGTGTTGAATTTTGAGTTTTGAGTGTTGAGGGTGAGTCAATTGCGTCTTTGCCCCCGAAGTCTTTGGCGCCTTGGCGTCTTGGCGGCTCCAATTGCGCTGCTCGCAGGCGCGGGGCCCGTCGCTGCTCAGGGGTTCAACCCGGCGAAGCCAATCGAGATCGTGACCCACAACGGTCCCGGTGGAGGCGGGGACCTGGCCTCGCGGTTCATCGCGAGCACCCTGGAAAAGGAGAAGCTGGTGCCGGTGCGCCTGCACGTCCTCAACAAGACGGGTGGCAACGGCGCCGTGGCTGCCGCGTACGTGGCGGAGAAGAAGGGTGACACGCATACGCTCGCATTTTTTACGTCGCTCTGGATCGGCGGACCGCTTACGAGCAAAGAATCCAGAGTTCAGTTTCACGAGCTGACGCCGATCGCACAGCTGATACTCGATCCCATCGTGGTCGCCGTAAAATCCGATTCGCCGTACAGGACCCTGGCCGAATTCATCGACGCCGCCAGGAAAGCTCCGGGAAAGCTCAAGCAGGCCGGCGGATCGGTCGAGGCGCGCGATAACCTCATCCGGATGCTGCTGCAACGCTCGACCGGCGTAACCTGGACCTACATTCCGTTTCCCGCCGGTGGGGAAAGAGTTGCGGCCGTCCTGGGCGGGCACGCGGACATCTACATTCCGGACATCCAGGAAGTGAGGGAATATCTGCGCAACGGCTCGATGAGGTTGCTGGCCCAGGTGACGGACCGGCGCATGCCGGCGTATCCCGGTGTGCCAACTGCACGAGAGGCCGGATACAACATTCCCGTCGTAGGTTCCATGCGCGGAGTGGTCGCGCCGCCGGGAATTCCGCGCGCCGCAGCGGAGTACTGGGAAAACGTCTTCGAGCGCCTGGTGAAGACCGAAGCGTGGCGCAAGTACCTGGAGGAAAACCAGGTTGAAGACGGCTTCCAGAAAGGCGCGGAGCTCGCGCAATCAGCGGTGGAATTCATTGCCCAGCGCCGCCAGATCTTCAAGGAAGCCGGGATCCAGACCTACCGCTAGCACGTCGACATCCGTCGCGGCCCAATCGTCGCAATCACAACCAACGCCAGAGGACTGTAATACCCCATGCCCATGAATGCGCCATCGGCTGTTAAATCCGTTGCCGAAACCCTTGCCGACAAGGCTGCAGCTTTGACGCCGGATGGAATTCCGGCTCCGGTGCGCAGCCGCGCCGAGGAATTGCTGATAGACGTCGTCGGCCTGTGCGTGGCGGCCCGGAACACCGATTACATGCGGGCGCTCATCGCCGCTGTCGATGCCGGCGGTGTGTGCACCGCCATCGGGCATCCCGGTGGTTTTGATGCGGGCACCGCCGCGCTGATCAACGGTACCGCGGTGCACGGCGAGGACTTCGACGACACGTTCGAGGGCGGGCCGATCCACTCGAGCTCCGTGATCGTGCCGGCAGTGCTTGCCGCATGCGAGCGCTTCGGGCGCGACGGGCGCGCGGCGCTGATGGGAATCGTGGCCGGCGTCGAGGCGTCGTGCCGGCTTTCGATGGTGGTGCCGAAGGCGGTCCACAAGTCCGGCTTCCACCCCACCAGCGTGCTGGGAGCGCCGGCCGCAGCGCTCGCTGCATCGGTGGCGCTCGGGCTCGACCGCCGCCAGACGGTGGACGCGCTCGGCCACTCGGGCAGCCTGGCGAGCGGCATCATCGAGTACCTCGCCGACGGCGCGTGGACCAAGCGCATCCATCCCGGCTGGGCGGCCCAGGCCGGGCTGCAGGCGGCGCGCATAGCGGCGCAGGGATTTCTCGGGCCGCGCACCGTGTTCGAGGGCACCCACGGCCTGTTCAACGGTTTCGCGCGCTCGGCGCAGGGCAACTACGCGGTGCTCACCGAGGGGTTCGGCGAGACCTGGGTGATCGATAGCATCACCTTCAAGCCATACGCCACCGGCACCATGAACCAGCCGTATGTAGATTGCGCGCTACGGCTCGCGAAAAAAGGCATACGCGCCGAAGAGGTGACCGACATCTTGTGCGAGACTGCGGAGGGCTATGTCCATCGCCTGTGGGAGCCGCTCGCGTCGAAGCACCGGCCGCCGAACGAGTACGTGGCGAAGTTCAGCGCGCCGTTCAATATCGCGGTTGCGTTCGTGACCGGCGGCGCGGGGTTGTCCGCGTTCACCGAGAAGACGGTTCGCGACCCCCGCATCCTGGCGCTGGCGTCGAAAGTGCGTTACGTGGTGAATCCCAACGACCCCTACCCCAGGGCCTACACCGGCCACGTCCGCATGACTCTCAAGGATGGGCGGGTGGTGGAGGAGCGCCAGCCGCATATTCGCGGCGGAGCGAAGGAGCCGCTGACGCGTGCGGAGATCGAAGCCAAGTTCCGCGGCAACTGCAAGCACGGCGGCTGGAAGAAGGAGCAAGCCGACCGGTTCCTGGCATCCGTGCCGAAGTTCTTCGACAGCCCGCTCGATCTCAAGCCGCTTCGCGGTTAGAAGATAGCCGCCAAGAAGGTTCCAAGTTTAAAGTTCCAAGTTTCAAGTTCAAAGTTCCAAGTTCAAAGTCGGAACCCTCGATTCGCAGCCCCCTCCAACCCTTGAACCTTGAACCTTGAACCTTGAACCTTGAACCTTGAACCTTGAACCTTGAACCTGGAACCTGAAACAGATCCATTCCCTCATCCCTCAGTCCCGTATTTCCGTGAGTTCGGAGTAAAGTAGCATTGCATCACCACCCAATGGAGGTCACCCCATGAGCAAGCGAGACGAGTACGTTGACAAACTGAAGTCGCAACTGGACGAGTGGAACGCACAAGTCGTGAAGTGGGAGGCGAAAACGAAGGAGGCGCAGGCCGGAGCGCGCGGCGAGTACGAGAAGCAATTGCAGGCGTTCCGCCGCCAGCGCGACCAGGCGCTGGAGCAGATGCGGCAGGTGCAGGGAGCCGCCGGCGATGCCTGGATCGA
>CAZCGD010000468.1:0-10349 GCA_964498105.1 uncultured Streptomycetaceae bacterium | reverse complement strand
CGCATCGTATTCGTAGAGCCCGTGCAGCGCCTTGGTGGTGGACTTGATGTGCCACTCGTAGAGCGGCCGTCCGATCGCCTTGGCGATCTCGATCGCGAGCATGGTCTTGCCGGTGCCGGGCTCGCCCTTCACCAGCAGCGGCCGCTCCAGCGTCAACGCGGCGTTGACCGCCATCATCAGGTCGTCGGTTGCAATATAGGTATCGGTGCCTTCAAAGCGCTTCATGCGGCTCCCAGGTTTGTAAGCAGTTGGCAGTTGGCAGTTGGCAGTTGGCAGTTGGCAGTTGGCGGCAAATCGGATTACCTTCGTCCTTCGAGGTTCACTTCTCACCATTCACCATTCACCATTCACCATTCACCGCATTAAGGCGAGTCTCCCATCCACCCGCCCGATCGTCAAGAAACTACAGGGGAGCCCGCAACCGCGCTAATATTTCACCATGCAACGCAATGATGACCCCCGCTCCGCGAGCCCGTTGTGGGCGCTCCCGCTTGCCGCGGGACTGCTTCCCGCCGTCGCGGCGCTGGTGGCGCTGTGGCTCTCCATCCAGATGGGATTGATCCCGGCGTGCAACCCCCTGCTCGACGGCTGCGTCTCGATCAGCCGTGCCGGGCGGCATGATCTGCCGAACCACATCTTCCGCGCGCTCGTATTGCCCGCGGCGGTACTGCAGGGGCTGACCTGGATGCTGTGCGCGGCGTGGCTGAAGGGGATGGATACGGAAGCGCGCAGGTTGCTGCGCGTCCTGCCCTGGCTCGGCGTCCTGGCCGGTGTGTTTCTCATCCTCTACGGCACCTTCCTCGGCACCGAGGGGCAAGCCTACCGCTGGATGCGCCGCTTTGGCGTGACCTTCTACTTCGGTTTCACTTATCTCTGCATGCTGATCGCGAGCGGGGCGCTGTGGCGCCTGGCGCGGTCCGGCGTGCTCAGTCCGCCCGCCCGGCTTGACTTGCTCCTGCCGGGTCTTTGCGCCATCACGCTGGCGGCGGGACTCACGCAGGCCTTCGTATCGCAACTCCTGGACAACGAGCATCTCAAGAACCGGCTGGAGAACCTCCTCGAGTGGTACGTCGCCCTCGCCTTTACGCTGTTCTTCCTCGCGCTGGCATGGCTGTGGCGCCACACGCGTTTCACCGCGCGGCTGGCAAGTGGCAAGCGGTCATGAATTGCGGCGCAGCATCAGTATGACCAGGGCCAGCACGGAGAAGGCGGCTCCGGCATAGAAAGTGGTTGCCGCGCCGAGTTCGTCCCAGAGCAGGCCCGCGAGCACGCTCGCAATCAGCATCGCGACGCCGCTCACCAGGTTGAAAAATCCGAATGCGGTGCCGCGCAGGTGCGCCGGAGCGGCGCCGGCGACCATGGTCGCCAACAGGCCCTGGGTCATGCCCATATGGAGGCCCCACAGCACAACGCCGCCAGCCAGTGCGGTGAGTCCGGTGGCGTGCGCCAGCACCAGGTCGGCAGCGATCAACATGACGAGGCCGGCGGCAAGCAGGGCTTTGTGGCTTACGCGATCGGCCAGCCGTCCGAACGGATACGCCGAAACTGCGTAAACGACATTCATCACCACCAGAACCAGCGGCGCGTAGGCGTCCGGCAGCCCGAACTGCTGCGCCCGGAGCAGCAGAAAAGCCTCGCTGAAACGCGCCAGCGTGAACGCGCCGCCCGCGGCGACCACCCACCAGTAAACTTTTCCCAACTCGTCCAGCGTTTGCCACCGTATGGGCGACGCCGGGGCTGCGCCTGTGCGCGGGGTAACCGGCTCGTGCACGAAGAAGATCAGCAGCAAGACGGACAGTACACCGGGGATGACCGCGAACCAGAATACCGCCCTGAAATCCCCGGCCCACAGGATCATGAGGCCGATGGCGGCGAGCGGACCAATGAACGCGCCGACGGAATCCAGCGATTGCCGCAATCCGTACGCCGCGCCCCGTATCTCCGGCGGCGTGATGTCGGCGATCAGGGCGTCGCGCGGCGCACCGCGTATGCCCTTGCCGATCCGATCCATGAAGCGCGCCACGAACACCCAGTGCACGGACAGCGCCAGCGCAAAAATCGGCTTGGACAGGGCGCCCAGGCCGTAGCCCAGCACGGTCAGCCCCTTGCGCTTGCCGAGCCAGTCGCTGATCGTTCCGGAGAAAACCTTCACGATCAGCGCGGTCGCCTCCGCCACGCCTTCGACGACACCGACCATCAGTGCCGTCGCCCCGAGACTGGTCACCATGAACACCGGCAGCAGGCTGTGGATCAGCTCGGACGAAATGTCCATGAACAGGCTGACGAAACCCAGCATCCAGACGCCGCGAGGAATTCTGGTGGACGGAGCCATGGGATATTTCAGGTCGCGATATCGATCTTGCGGTCAATGTCGTAGAGCACACCCGGATCGTCGCACTCGATCAGCCTGACGGCGTCGCGATGGCGTTCCAGCACCGTGCGCGCGCCCTGGTCGCCGTCGAGCGCGAGCAGCTCGTCACGCAGCGCGGCGCCGAAACCGACCGGGTGGCCGCGTTCTCCTTGGTGCACCGGCGCGGCGATCAACGCCCCGCCTTCCAGAGACGCGATGATTTCCTTGACGATCGCGGCCGGGACGCGCGGCATGTCGGCGAGCGCGACCATCCAGCCGCCCGCGCTGCGCGCCTCTTTGACGCCATGCGCCAGGCTCGCGCCCATGCCGCGCGCCGCGCCCTGGAACATCGTGACCTGGCAGCCTTCCTGCTCCAGCATCTCGTAGAGGGGGAAGTCGCCCCAGCGCACCACCGCGATCACGTCGGGCGTGGCCGCGAGCAGGTTGCGGGCGGCATGGGCGGCGATGGCCACCCCGTCCTCCAGCGGGTGCAAGAGCTTGTCCCCGCCGAAACGGCTGCCAGCGCCCGCGGCCAGCAGTATCGCCGCAATAGCCTTCTGAATCCGTGCCATATCGCAGCCGATTATAAGTCCGACAAACTCCTGGGGCCACGAAACGTTTGACACGGTCATCACCGCGGAGCTAGTGTCTTGGACATACAGGAGGAGACGCCATGGACCAGAAAATCAGCTTCATCGTCGACGGCAAATCCGCGACAGTCAACGCCGACCCCGCCATGCCCCTGCTCTACGCGCTTCATTCGGAGCTCGGATTGAACAATCCCAAATTCGGCTGCGGCAAGGCGCAGTGCGGCGCCTGCACGGTGCACCTTGACGGCGCGCCGGTGCGCTCGTGCGTGCTGCCGGTCAGCGCCGCCGCCGGCAAGCGTGTCACCACACTCTCCGGCCTGGGAACGCCTGAGAAACCCCATCCCCTGCAACGGGCTTACATCGCCGAGCAGGTGCCGCAATGCGGCTACTGCCTCTCCGGCTGGATCATGACCGCTGCCGCGTTCCTCAAGACCAACCCGAAACCGACCGACGCGCAGATCCGCGATGCCATGACCGGCATCAAGTGCCGGTGCGGCACGCACATGGCGATCCTGCGCGCGATCAAACGCGCGGCTGGAATGACGGCATAAGGAGAACTTCATGAACCCGATTACCCGTCGCGATTTCCTGAAAGCTTCCGGTTCGCTCGTCGTCAGCGTCTCCATCCCCGGAGCGGTCGCCACCGCATTGAGCCAGGGCGCCACCCTCGGCGGCAAGCCGCCGCTCCTGCCCAACGAGCTCGACTCCTGGATCGCCGTCCTGCCCGACGGCAGCGTCACCGCCTTCTTCGGCAAGACCGAGATGGGCCAGGGCGTGGACGTCGCCATCGGCCAAATCGTCGCCGAAGAGCTCGACGTCGCCTTCGAGCAGGTCACCGTGGTGATGGGCGACACCGCCGTCACCTGCAACCAGGGCGGCGCCTCCGGCAGCACCGGCATCCAGCGCGGTGGCATTGCGCTTCGTAACGCCGCGGCGGAGGCCCGGCGCGTGCTGGTCGAGCTCGGCTCGAAGAAGCTGGGCGTTCCGGTAGAACGGCTCACGGTCGAAAACGGCGTAGTGATGGTCCCGGAGTCGCGGCAGCGCGCGAGCTACGGCGAGTTGATCGGCGGCCGGCACTTCCACCACAAACTCGAGTGGAACAAGCAGTACGGGAACCCGCTCGACGTGAAAGGTGTAGCGAAGCCCAAGCCGCCGTCCGAATACAAGGTCGTCGGCAAGTCATTCCCGCAGAAGGTCGTCACCGAAAAAGTGATGGGGCGAGAGCAATACATCACCGACGTGCGCGTGGACGGCATGCTGCACGCCCGGGTGATCCGCCCGCCCAACGCCGGCTGCAACCCGGTAGCGGTGGACGAGAACTCGATCAAGGGCATCCCGGGCGCGCGCGTGGTACGCGAGAAGGACTTTCTTGCCGTCGTCGCCGAGCGCGAGTGGGACGCAGTGCGGGCATCCGAAAGCCTCAAGGTGACGTGGTCGGCTCAGTGCGCGCCGTTTCCGCCGATGGAGAAGCTGCATCAGTACATTCGCGAGGCGAAGCCGAACGGCAGCGGCACGCCGGTCAACCTCGGCGACGTGGATGCCGTGCTCGCCAAGGCGCAACGCGTGGTTGCGGCGGAATACGAGTGGCCGCTGCAATCCCACGCGAGCATGGGCCCCGCCTGCGCGATCGCGCAGATGAACGGCGACCAGCCCCGCCTGTGGACCGGCTCGCAGAAGCCGCACTACGGACGGGTCGGCTGCGCGATGCTCGTCGGCCTGCCGCCGGAGAAGGTGCACGCCACCTGGATCGTCGGGCCCGGTTCTTACGGCCGCAACGACGCCGGCGACGCGGCGCTCGATGCCGCGCTGCTGTCCAAGTTGACCGGCCGCCCGGTGCGCGTGCAGTACATGCGGCATGACGCCACCGCCTGGGATCCGAAAGGGCCGGCGGCGGTTTATACGGGCCGCGCCGGGCTGGATGCGGCCGGCAATGTCACGGCCTATCATTTCCACGGCAAGGGCTTCTCGCGCCAGGACGTGATCCAGCGCGAAAATCACCCCAAGGACACGCTGGTCGGGCAACTCACGGGTTACCCGAGCAAGGGGGACCTCATCTTCCAGGTTCCGGCCGAGCGCTACGAATTCGCGAACAAGCGCTGCTCCTGGGAAACCATCCCCGCCATGCTGGACCGCGCCTCGCCGCTGCGCACCGGCCACCTGCGCGATCCGCTCGGCCCCGAAACCCACTTTGCGAGCGAGTCGTTCATCGACGAGATTGCGCTGGCCGCGGCCGCGGATCCCGTGGCGTTCCGGCTGCGCTATCTCAAGAACGAGCGCCACGTCACGGTCGTGAAAGAGGTGGCGGAACTCGCGCGCTGGCAGGCGCGCCCCAACCCGGCCCGCGGCAAGGGCGACGTGATGACCGGCCGCGGCGTCTCCTACACCGAGAGGAACGGCACCGTGGTCGCCGTCGTCGCCGAAGTCGAGGTGGACCGTCGCAGCGGGCGGGTGTGGGCGAAGAAATTCTGGGTCGCGCACGACTGCGGACAAATCATCAATCCCGGCTCGCTGCGCAACGTCATCGAGGGCAACATCGTGCAGGCGATCTCGCGCACGCTGCTGGAGGAAGTCAGGTTCAACGAGAACCGCGTGCTGAGCGTGGACTGGGCGACCTATCCCATCCTCGAGCTCGCCGACGCGCCCGAAGCGGTCGAAATCGTGCTGATCGACCGGCCGGAAATCGCGCCCTCGGGCGCCGGCGAGCCATCGACGCGCACGGTGCCGGCGGCGCTTGCCAACGCGATCTTCGACGCGACCGGCGTCCGCTTCCGCCGTGTGCCGATCACGCCCGAACGGGTGAAAGCCGCGCTCGCCCGCATATAACAAGAATCAGACACAGAGGAGTTCAGAAGCACCCCCACCCTATCCCTCCCCCTCAGAGGGAGGGAAAAATCAGTTCCTTCCCCCTCAGGGGGAAGGTTGGGATGGGGGTGGTACTCGTTCGATTCATCTCTGGGATCTCTGTGCCCTCTGTGGCAAAGTCTTCCTTTTCACGGAACAAACATGCCGCAATTCTGCGCCAACCTCACGATGCTCTGGAACGAGCTCGATTTCATGGACCGCTTTGCCGCCGCCGCCAAGGCCGGCTTCAAAGGGGTCGAGTACCTGTTTCCCTACGACCACGACAAGAGCCGGTTGGCGGAGCAGCTCCAACGGCACGGCCTCACGCAGGTGCTGCACAACCTCCCGGCGGGCAACTGGGCGAGCGGCGAGCGCGGCATCGGCTGCCATCCCCGGCGGATGGGCGAATTCCAGGACGGCGTCGGCACGGCGATCGAATACGCGCAGGCGCTCGGCTGCAAGCAGGTGAACTGCCTCGCCGGCATCCGCCCGAGCCAGCTCGATCCCGGCGTGGCGCGCGAAACCTACATCAAGAACCTGCAATACGCGGCGCCTCTGCTCCACGACGCCGGCATCAAGCTGCTGATCGAGCCGGTCAACACGCGCGACATCCCCCACTTTTTCCTGAACAACTCGAAGCAGGCCCTCGACATCATCAAGGCAGTCGGCTCGGACAACCTGTTTCTGCAGTACGACATCTATCACATGCAGGTCATGGAGGGCGACCTTGCCCACACGATCGAAGCAAATCTGAAGCTGATTCCGCACATGCAGCTCGCCGACAACCCCGGACGCAACGAGCCCGGCACCGGCGAGATCAACTACTCCTTCCTGTTCCAGCACATCGACCGCATCGGCTACCAGGGCTGGATCGGCTGCGAGTACAAGCCGAAAACCACCACCGACGCCGGCCTCGGGTGGGTGAAGCCTTACCTGCAACGCTGACCGGCCCGCTCGCTTGACGAAGCCGGGCCGCAGCCACACAATCTGGACTCCATAACCGCGCACCGCATTTCCGCAGCGCGAGCTACTTCCCAAGGAGGGGATCATGTCTGTCATCCTTCGCGTGTCACGGCTGTGCGCACTGGCCCTCGCAGTCACCCTGTTTTCCGCCCCGGCCGCCGCGCAAATGATCCGCATCATGTCCGGGCCGCAGGGCGGCTCGTGGTATCCGCTTGCCGGCGCCATTCAATCCATCGTCGAAAAGAATGTGCCGGGCACCAGCGTCCGCGTGGCGCCGGGCGCCGGCATCTCCAACGTGCTCGGCGTGGAGAACAACAAGGCGGAGATGGGTTTCGGCAATTCGGTTTCCACGTTCGACGGGATAAACGGCAACGACCCGTTCAAGAAGAAAACCGACAATGTGTGCCATATCGCCACGCTCTACTTCCAGTACTTCCACGTCGTCGCTCTCGCGGATGCCGGCATCAAGACCGTTGCCGACATCAACGGCAAGATCCTGACGACGCAGCAGAAAGGCAACACCGGCGAGCAGATGACGCGCGATGTGCTCAAGGTTTACGGACTCGATTACGCGAAGCTGCGCAAAGTCAATTTCGGCTCGTACAACGATTCCG
The DNA here is from genome assembly GCA_964498105.1 of uncultured Streptomycetaceae bacterium. Classification (GTDB taxonomy): domain Bacteria; phylum Pseudomonadota; class Gammaproteobacteria; order Burkholderiales; family SG8-41; genus SG8-41. Next base: position 2,991 of record CAZCGD010000468.1, on the reverse strand, counting down.
TCGAGCAGCTGAAAGACGGTCATGCCCAGGTGTTCGCGTTGATCACGACGATCCCTGCGTCCGCGGTGATGGATATCGGCACCTCGCGCAAGATCAACATCGTGGCCGTTCCGGACGACAAGCTCCGGGCGCTGCAAAAGATCAACAAGGGCTACGACAAACGCATCATCAAGGCCGGCACCTATGCCGGCATGGACAAGGACGTGCAGACCATCGGCACCTGGACCCACCTGATGATGCGCTGCTCGACGCCGGAAGACCTGGTGTACAAGATCACCAAGTCGCTCGCGGCCAACACCAGCGAGCTCGGCCACGTCGTCGCGGCGGTAAAGGGCCTCACAGCCAAGGAGTTGGCGATTGACGTCGGCGTGCCCTACCATCCCGGCGCGCGCAAATTTTATCGCGAAGCCAAGGTACTGTAGCGCGGTCATGATCTGAAACGGCGGCGCGGACTCCCGCGCCGCCGTTTTTTTGGCCCTCCCTGCCTGCAATCATGTGGACCACCGAGCGCATTCTGAAAACCGCGATCATGCTGATCGCGGTCAGCATGTCGCTGTACCACCTGTATGTCGCGTTCACCGGCGCGCCGCAGGCGTTCTTCTTCCGCGGCACGCACCTGCTGTTTGCGATGGCGCTGGTGTTCCTGATTTATCCCAGTCTGGTCAAGCGCGACCAGCCAGCAGTAGGTGAGATTCGTGACGACGCCGGCGGGATCTTCGGTGCCGCGGGACCGACGCGGACATCCTGGCTCGACTGGCTGTGCATCGCCGGTTCCGCCGTCACCATCGGCTACATCTGGGTGGAGCACGAGCGCCTGATCACGCGCTTCGTCTACGTCGAGGAGCTGGAGACGATCGAGCTCGTGCTCGGCGTGATCTTCACGGTACTGGTGCTGGACGCGACGCGGCGCGTCATCGGCTGGGCGCTGCCGGTGACGGCGATCATCTTCCTCGTCTACGCCTTCGCGATCGCCAAGTTGCGCCCCGAGCAGATCATCGAGATCATGTATCTGACGACCGAGGGCATTTTTGGACCCACGCTCGGCGTATCCGCCTCCTACGTCATCATGTTCGTGCTGTTCGGCGCCTTCATGGAGCGCACCGGCGTGGGGCAACTATTCATGGATTTCGCGCTCTCGCTGACCGGACACACCGCGGGCGGTCCGGGCAAGGTTTCGGTAATCAGCTCGAGCCTGTTCGGCACCGTGTCCGGCAGCGCGGTCGCCAATGTCATGGTGGACGGGCCGATCACCATCCCGCTCATGAAACGCTCCGGCTTCCGCCCGGCATTCGCCGCGGCCGTGGAGGCGACCGCTTCCACCGGCGGCCAGATCATGCCGCCGATCATGGGCGCCGCCGCCTTCGTGATGGCTGAGTTTCTCGCCGTTTCCTATTTACAGGTCGTCGTCTGGGCCATCATCCCGGCGATCCTCTACTACGTGGCGGTGTTTTTTGCCGTCCACTTCGAAGCCAAGCGCGTCGGCCTGCACGGTCTGCCGCGCTCCGAGATCCCGCGCCTGCGCGACGTCATGCGCGAGCGCGGCCATCTCTTCACGCCACTGGTCGTCATCCTGGCGGGCCTGATTGCGGGTTACAGCGCGCCGTATTGCGCGCTGGCAGGGACGATTTCCTGTATTCCAGTGGCGATGCTGCGCAAGAGCACGCGCGCGGGCATCGGCTGGCACACGGTATGGGAAGCGCTGCAGGATGGCGCCAAGAATTCGATCGCCGTGGCGCTGGCCTGCGCGTGCGCCGGCATCATCGTCGGCGTGATCTTCCTGAGCGGCGCGGCGGTGGACTTCACCGCGCTGGTCGTGCGCCTGGCCCAGGATTACTTGCTGCTGGCGTTGGTCCTCACCATGCTCGCCGGCATCGTGCTCGGCATGGGCATGCCGACCACCCCGGCGTACATCGTCATGGTATCGCTGCTGGTGCCGGCGCTGATCAAGCTCGGCGCGCCCATCCCCGCAGCGCACATGTTCGCGTTCTACTTCGCGATCCTCTCCGCGATCACGCCGCCGGTCGCGCTCGCGGTCTATGCCGCCGCCGGGATCGCCAAGGCCAACCTGTGGGAAGCCGGCTGGGCGGCGGTGCGGGTGGGCGCCGCCGGCTTCATCGTGCCGTTCATGTTCATCTACGAGCCCGCGTTGCTGATGCTGAACGGCTGGGACCAGTGGCACGTGAGCCTGCTCGCGTTCATCTCGGCCGTCATCGGCTGCATCACGCTCGCCGCCGGCTTGTACGGCTACCTGCTCGCGGCGTGCCGGATGTGGGAACGCGTGGTACTCGTGATCGCCGCATTCCTGCTCATCGCGCCGGAGCTGATCTCGAGCCTGGTCGGCATCGTATTGCTGCTGGCAATCGCGGCGAAGCAGAAATTTCTCGACCGAGCTGCCGCCTAGAGCGCGGCAGCTAAAATGGAACCCTGCCATCACGCTGGCAGGTTGGAGCTCCCGGGTCCTCGACAAACTGCCATAGCAAGGCCGCCGGAGGATTTTGGTATTATTGTTTTCCTCCATGCGCTCTATGGCAATATTCCCCCTTTGATCACCGGAGGAAAACAATGAGCAACATCGGTTTCATCGGCCTCGGCATCATGGGCAAACCTATGGCCGCCAATCTCATCAAGGGCGGGCACACGCTCTTTCTTCATTCCCGCAGCGGCGTGCCGCAGGAGCTGACCGCCGTTGGTGGCAAGGCCTGCGCCAGCGCGAAGGAAGTGGCGCAGAAAGCCGACATCATCATCACCATGGTGCCGGACACGCCCGATGTGGAGAAGGTGCTGTTCGGCGCGAACGGCGTCGCAGAAGGGCTCTCGAAAGGCAAGACCGTTATAGACATGAGTTCGATTTCGCCCATCGAGACCAAGAAGTACGCAAAGCGGATCAACGAGCTCGGCTGCGAGTACGTGGATGCGCCGGTATCCGGCGGCGAGGTCGGTGCGAAGAACGCCGCGCTCACTATCATGGTTGGCGGCAACCCGGCCACCTTC
>CAZCGD010000467.1:0-2322 GCA_964498105.1 uncultured Streptomycetaceae bacterium | reverse complement strand
ACCGAGGACAACCGCCGCGCTTACCGCGACATGCTGTTCTCGGCGAAGGGGCTCTCGCAGCACATCAGCGGCGTGATCTTGTACGACGAGACGCTGCGCCAGATGGCCGTCAACGGCACTCCGTTTGTCGAGGCCCTGGCGAAGAACGGCATCCTTCCCGGCATCAAGGTGGATACCGGCGCCAAGGACCTGGCGCTGTGCCCGAAGGAGCAAGTGACCGAGGGGCTGGACAATCTCCCCAAGCGTTGCGCCGAATACGTGAAACTCGGCGCAAAGTTCGCGAAATGGCGCGCGGTGATCAACATCGGGGACGGGATCCCCAGCACGACCTGCATCGCCGCGAACGCCCACGCGCTCGCGCGCTACGCCGCAATCTGCCAGGCCGCGGGACTGGTGCCGATCGTCGAGCCGGAAGTGCTGATGGACACGGACCACACCATCGAGCGCTGCGAGGGAGTGACGGAGCGGACGCTGAACGCGGTCTACGAAGCGCTGTACGTGAACCGCGTCGTCCTCGAGCGCACGGTGTTGAAGCCCTCGATGGTGATCTCCGGCAAGGGCTGTCCGCGGCAGGCGCCGGTCGAGGAAGTGGCGGAGCGCACGGTGCGGGTTTTGAGACGCACGGTGCCAGGGGCGGTCGCCGGCGTCGTCTTCCTGTCGGGCGGCCAGAGTGATGAACTCGCGACCGAACACTTGAACGCGATGAACAAGCTCTACGCGGGGAAGCTGCCGTGGACGCTCTCCTTCTCCTACGGCCGCGCGCTGCAGGCGCCCTCGCTCAAGGCCTGGAAGGGCTCCCCCGCCAACGTCGCCGCCGGCCAGGCGGCGCTGCTGCATCGTTCGCGCATGAACAGCCTCGCCTGCGCGGGCCGCTACACCGCGGATCTCGAGCGGCAGGCGCTCGCGGCGTGAAGTACATTAGCCGCCAAGACGCCAAGAGCGCCAAGATTTAATCTGTAACAGCCAAGCTCCGCACCGCGGCCGCGACTCGATGACCAACGTGACCGCAGTGGCGGAGGACCGACCGCCGGTATCCATCATCACCGGCTACCTGGGCAGCGGCAAAACGACGCTGCTGAACCGCCTGCTCGCCGACCCGAGCATGGCGCGCGCCGCGGTCATCATCAACGAGTTCGGCGAGATCGGCCTCGACCATCTGCTCGTCGCCACGCCCAACGAAAACACGGTATTGCTCGCCAACGGCTGCCTGTGCTGTACCGTGCGCGGCGACCTCGTGGACACATTGCGCGACCTGCATGAGCGGCGCCGCGACGGCGCGCTACCGCCCTTCGACCGGGTCCTGGTCGAGACCACGGGACTCGCCGACCCCGTTCCCGTCCTTCAGACGCTGATCACCGACGAAGCCGTGGCGCCGCTCTACCGCGCGGACGGCGTGGTGACGCTGGTGGACGCGGTGCACGGCGCCCGCAGCCTCGACGAGCACGCCGAGGCCGTGAAGCAGGCCGCGCTCGCTGACTGCATACTGATCACCAAGTGCGACCGCGCCGGCGCCAGGGCGATCGCCGTCCTCGAGCGCCGGCTCGCGCGCGTGAATCCCGGCGCGCGGCGGTTCAGGGTGACGCGGGGAGAAATCGCGCCGGGCGAGCTCTTCGGGGCGGCGCTCGACCCCGCGAACAGCGGCGTAACCCGCTGGCTCAATTTCACGGCGTACGCGGCGGAGACGGCCGGCCGCCGCAAGCGCGCCGGGCGTCACGACGGGCACATCCGTTCATTCAGCCTCCATCTCGACCGGCCCGCCACCCGCGCCGGGCTGATGACCTGGCTCAAGTTACTGGCGACGATGCGCGGCGCGAACCTGCTGCGCGTGAAGGGCCTCATCAACGTCGAGGGCAGGCCGTTCGCGGTCCACGCGGTGCAAACCGTGATCGACGAGCCGGTGGAACTACCTCACTGGCCCGATGCCGACCACCGCTCGCGGCTCATCTTCATCACGCGGGGGCTCGGGCGCGCAGAGCTCGAGCGCACGCTGGCGGCACTGGAACTAGGCGCGGACACCCATGCATCGCGCGGCGCGCTCGATCCACGGGCGTACGCGCGCTTTGTCGCGGCGGCCCAGGGTTTCCGCTGAACGCGCAACCGATAACCACGAGAGAAAGGCACACGGCATGGAGATCAAGGCGCCGGAACCCAAAGGTCCGGTCAAGTACGTCAAGGCAGGCCTGCTGATCGACGGCACCGGCAAAAAGCCGGTAAAGGACCCCGTGATCGAGCTCGAAGGGCGGCGCGTGAAGCGCGTCGGCACCCGGGCAAGCCTCAAGATTCCGCCGCGCGCGGAGGTGATCGATTGCGGAGCATTCACCG
>CAZCGD010000466.1:0-3000 GCA_964498105.1 uncultured Streptomycetaceae bacterium | reverse complement strand
TGCAGTTCCATCGCGTTCTTCGCCACCGCGAAGATCTCTTCCGAGGCGAACATCTTGGCCTGGTTGCAGAGCACTTCGGCGTCGTGGGCGCCGGCGTCCGTCGCGCGTATCGCCTCGTTCAGCAGCGCGCGCACCGCGTTCAACTTGGTTGCCATGTCCGCGAGCCGCGCCGCCACCGCCTGGTGCTTGATGAGGATGCGCCCGCCCTGCACGTAGTTCTGGACGTAGTCGGCGGTGCGCTCGAACGCCGCCATGCCGACGCCCAGGTTCTTCGCCGCCACGATGATCTTGCCGGGGCGGAAGTAGATGCCGGCGCGCTTCATCGCGTCGTCCTGCGCGAGGCAATGGTCCTGCGGCACGGCCATGTCCTCGAACACGATCTCGCCGTTATTCATGTAGCGCCCGCCGAGGGTCTCGTTGCAGCGCTGCACCACGAGTCCCGGCGTATCGCGCGGCACGAGAAAGCTGGAAGTGCCCTTCGTGATGCCGGCGCCTGGCGTGGTGGTGGCGTAGACCACGTAGAGCTTCGCGTCGTAGCCGTTGGTGATGAACTGCTTGCGGCCGTTGATCACCCACTTGTCGCCTTGCTTCACGGCGCGGGTGTGCATCATCGCTTCCGGCACGTCGTAGGGCAGCCAGCGGTCGGAGGCGCCGCGCGGCTCGGTCAGGCAGTGGGCCAGGAGGAAGCTTGGGTCCTCGATGATGCGCGGGAACCATTTCTCCTGGAGGTGGCGCGGCGCGATGTTGGCGAGCAGCTTCGAGATCTTCCAGATCTGCACCAGCTTGTCGGCAAGCCCGCAGTCACCGCGCGCGATTTCCTCCGCGACCATCGCGAAGGTCTGCACCTCGGTCTTCGGGTCCACCGGCATGCCGCCGAATTCCTCCGGCACCCCGAGCCCGCGCACCCCGATTTTCTGCGCGCCCACCAGCAGCTCGAGCGTCGGGCGGTTCTCCGGCTTCATGTCCCATTCCTTCTCCCAGTTCTTGCGGATGAAGGGGGCCACTTCCTTGTCGACGAACGAGCGGATCGTGTTGCGCATCATGCGCTGCTCCTGGGACAGGCCGCGTTCGATCATTTCCTGCATGGGATTTCCCCCGGTTGGGTGAAGCGTGACGTGGTGAAGCGTGACATGGTGAGGCGTGACGTGGTGAGGCGTGACGTGGTAGAGCGTGACGTGACGAGGCGTGACATGATACAGCGTGATGCATGGTGACCGGAACGCGTCGCCCGCAATTTTGTCCGGAGCGGTTCCACAATGTGTCGCACGGTTTTCCGTTATCATGCTGCCCTTTCGTGTGCGGGGTCGCTCTCGAATGGCTCAATACGTTTACACCATGCGCCGGGTCGGCAAGGTCGTGCCGCCCAAGCGCGTCATCCTGAAGGACATCTCGCTGTCTTTTTTTCCCGGCGCCAAGATCGGCGTGCTGGGGGTGAACGGCTCCGGCAAGTCGAGCCTGCTGAAGATCATGGCGGGTGTCGACACCAGCTTCGAGGGCGAGGCCGTGCCGATGCCCAATATGCGCGTCGGTTTCCTGCCCCAGGAGCCCCAGCTCGACGCCGGCAAGACGGTGCGCGAGGCGGTGGAAGAGGGCATGGGCGAGGTGATGGAAGCCAAGCGCAAGCTGGACGAAGTCTACGCCGCCTACGCCGAGGAGGGCGCGGACTTCGACAAGCTGGCGGCCGAGCAGAGCAAGTACGAAGCAATCATCGCCGCGAGCGGTGGGCCCGAGACCGACCACCAGCTGGAGATCGCCGCCGACGCGCTGCGCCTGCCGCCGTGGGATGCGAAGATCGGGCCGCTGTCCGGCGGCGAGAAGCGGCGCGTGGCATTGTGCCGCCTGCTGCTGTCCAAGCCCGACATGCTGCTGCTCGACGAGCCGACCAACCATCTCGACGCCGAGAGCGTGGACTGGCTGGAGCAGTTCCTGCAGAAATTTCCCGGCACCGTGGTGGCGGTGACCCACGACCGCTATTTCCTCGACAACGCCGCGCAGTGGATCCTCGAGCTCGACCGCGGCTCCGGCATACCGTGGGAGGGAAACTACAGCTCCTGGCTCGAGCAGAAGGAAGCGCGCCTCAGGCTGGAAGAGGCGACCGAGTCGGCGCGCCAGAAGGCGCTGAAGAAGGAGCTCGACTGGGTGCGCCAGAATCCCAAGGGGCGGCAGGCGAAAGCCAAGGCGCGCATCGCCCGCTTCGAGGAACTGAATTCGTTCGAGTACCAGAAGAGGAACGAGACCCAGGAAATCTTCATCCCCGTCGCCGAGCGCCTGGGAGACTCCGTGATCGAGTTCAAGGGCGTCGCCAAGGGCTACGGCGAGCGCCTGCTGATAGACGATTTGAGCTTCAGCGTGCCGCCCGGCGCCATCGTCGGCATCATCGGGCCCAACGGCGCCGGCAAGTCCACGCTGTTCCGCATGATCACCGGGGCCGAGAAGCCGGACCGCGGCAAGGTGGCGATCGGATCGACGGTCAAGCTCGCGCACGTGGACCAGTCGCGGGACAAGCTGGCGAACGACCAGACCGTGTTCGAATTCGTCTCCGGCGGGACGGACATCCTCAAGGTCGGCAAGTTCGAGATGCCGACGCGCGCCTACCTCGGCCGCTTCAACTTCAAGGGCACCGACCAGCAGAAAAAAGTGGGCGATCTCTCGGGCGGCGAGCGCGGCCGGCTGCATCTCGCCAAGGCCACGCTCTCCGGCGGCAACGTGCTGCTGCTGGACGAGCCGTCCAACGACCTCGACGTGGAAACGCTGCGCGCGCTCGAGGACGCGCTGCTGGAGTTTGCCGGCTGCGTGCTCGTGATTTCGCACGATCGCTGGTTCCTCGACCGCATTGCTACCCACATCCTCGCCTTCGAGGGCGACTCGAAGGTGCAGCTCTTCAACGGCAACTACCAGGAATACGAGGCGGACAAGAGAAAGCGCCTGGGCGAGGAGGGGGCCAAGCCGCACCGCATACGCTTCAAACCCCTCAAGAAGTGACGATGGAACGGCAATACC
>CAZCGD010000465.1:0-2144 GCA_964498105.1 uncultured Streptomycetaceae bacterium | reverse complement strand
CATGACAGTCGGAGGCTTAGAGCCCCTAACATAATGAATTCCCCTCCTGCCAGAGGAGGGGTGCCCGCGCCAGCGGGCGGGGTGGTGGGAGCAAGGGGTGCCCACGTAACCACCCCGGGGTTACCGCGCCTGTAAGGCGCGAGTTGTGGCTTTTCGCATCCACCCCTCCTTGAAAAGGAGGGGAGTAAAGCAGAGCCGGTCATTTTATTAGGCGCTATTGAGGGGGCGTCGCCGGTGAAAACGGAGGTGGGCTCACTGCCGCGCCCGGTTTGGCCCCGGGATCCATATTCGGGCCCAGCGGCGGCATGACCGGAGGCTCCATGTCGGGAAGCACCGGATGCGATCTCTGCCGCGTGCTTTCCTCGAGAAGGCGCATCTGGTCGTAGCGGTCGACCACGAGCGAGCGGCCGGCGTTTTCGTCGCGCACGACGTACGGGCGCAGGAACACCATCAAGTTGGTCTTCTGCTGCCGGCGCGTCTCGTAACGGAACAACTGGCCGATAAACGGAATATCGCCGAGCAGCGGCACTTTCTCCACGTTGCTGACGACGCTGTCCTGCACCAGCCCCCCCAGCACCACGATGGAGCCGTCATCGACCAGCACGTTGGTCTCGATCGAGCGTATGTTGGTGATGATGCCGGCGGGGTTGCTTAGATCCTCGACGCGGGACACCTCCTGGTAGATCACCAGCTTGATCGTGCCCCCCTCGCTGATCTGCGGCCGGACCCGCAGCGTGAGGCCGACGTCCTTGCGTTCGATCGTCTGGAACGGATTGATGGCCGCCGACGCGGCACTCGTGAACTGTCCGGTGATGAAGGGGACGTTCTGCCCGACGATGATGCGCGCTTCCTCGTTGTCCAGCGTCAGGAGGTTGGGCGTGGACAGTATGTTCGCCTTGCTGTTTCGCTCCAGCGCGCGCGCCAGGAACTGCAGGTTGGTGATCGCGCCGATGCCCGGCAACGTGATTTGTCCACTCGCGATGCCGATATTGAGCCCGGTGCCGACGCTGGCCGGGTTCTGCGCCACACCGAGTATGTTCTGGCCGGCTGCGCCGAAATTGGTGCCTCCGATCGCGCCGGAACCGCCGCCGGCAGTCGCGTTCCCGAGTCCGGTCTGCCACTGGATGCCGAATTCGGCCGCCTGATCGCCCGTCACCTCCACGATCAGGCTTTCGATGAAGACCTGCGCGCGGCGCACGTCGAGCTTGTCGATGACGACGCGCAACTGGCGATAGACTGCGTCCGGCGCGGTGATGATGAGGGTATTGGTTGTCGGGTCTGCCTGTATCTGCGCACCGCCGACCTGCCCTGATACTGGCGTCGCGGCCGCAGTCGGGGTCGACGGGGCGCCACCGGCGGGTTGCGTCTGCTGAGGCGAACCCGGAGGCCGCCCCGCCGCCTGAAATGCCGGAGTGGCAGTGGACGGGGATAGACCGGCAGGTTCGCTGCCCCCGGCGCCGAGCAGCGTGCGCGCCAGGCGCGTCGCCTCGGCGTTCTTCAGATACACGACGTGGATGTTGCCCGGCACCGCCGCGGGCTGGTCGAGCTTGGCAATCAACGTGCGCACGAGGTTGACTCGCGCCGGGCTCGCGGAACGGATGAGGAGGGAATTGCTGCTCGGTTCCGCCAGCACCGTGACCCTCTGACTTGCGTCCCCGCCCTGTGCCGATGCATCGAGCACCTTCCCCAGCAGGACCGCGAGATCGCTCGCGATCGCGTGCTGCAGCCGGACGATCTCGATTTCGCTGCCGGCCGGCGTGTCGACCGCGGCGATGATGCGCGCGATGCGGCGAACGTTCTCAGCAAAGTCAGTGACGACGATGGTGTTGTTGGCCGGATAGGCGCTGATGGTGTTGTTCGGCGCGATCAGGGGGCGCAGCACCTGGACGATGCTCGCTGCGGCCGCGTAATTCAGTCGAAATACCTGCGTCACCAGCTCGTCGCCGCGCGCCGCGCCCGGACCCGACTGCACCGCTCCGCCCTGAAGCTTGGCGTCGGCCTCGGGCACCACGCGCACCACGCCGCCCGATTCGACCAGGACGACGCCCTGCATGCGCAGCGCGGCGCTCAATGCCGCCAGCGCCTGGTCGGGAGTCAGTGGTTGTTCGACCGAGAGGGTGAGCGTGCCCTTAACGCGCGGATCG
>CAZCGD010000464.1:0-3081 GCA_964498105.1 uncultured Streptomycetaceae bacterium | reverse complement strand
CAGCCTTTGACGCGTGTCATTGTCGAGCGCATCGTTCCAGGCGCGCAGGAAAGCCCCGAGCACCGGGCACACGCACGCCGGGTGGTCGCTATGCGTCTCCCCGGAAAACCACGCGACAGCCTCCATGAAACACAGACCATTGCTGCGATCATCATGAGCACCATGCGCGAGTGTAAGAGTATCGAGGTCGAGTGTAATCATCGATGCTTCTCCCTGTAGACAGTCAGTGCCGCCAGAAACACGTTGAAATCCGCTTGCCACTTCCGCGCCGGGTATTCAGCGACGCGGTACGTCTCGTCGCGGTGTAGCTCGACGGCCAGCCGCGTCAACGTCATCGGCTTGTCTGTCACCAGCGCGGCGTAGGCTGCAAGTTGAATCCGCGTCCAGTCGGGCGCGTCGTTGGTCTTGATGTCAATTAGAAGCGAACCGTAGAGGCGATCCAGCGTTCCCGCGTATCCGAACTGAGCATGATGACCGCGCCACTCGATCAACGTGAAACTTTCTCCCATCTCCAACCCACGCCGCGCATTGCGCCACGCCTGCACATATGGCAGCAACTCCGGGTCAAGCGTTGCCTCTTGCAGATCGCCCTCGTCGTCCAGTTGCGTCGCCAGATGGACCAGCCGCCCGCGCTCCATCGCCATCGCGCGAGTCGCTGGCGGGATGTGCGAGAAGTCTACAATCCCGACATCTTCGAGGATCTGCGTCACGCTCGGCACTACCACGCCATTGACGCGGTACTCGTGTTTCGGTTCGTCGAAGGTCAGCACCGGGCTTGTGGCAATCGCGCTCATGCGACAGGACCTTCTTCTTTTGATTGTATCGACCGCTCTAGTCGTCGTTCGATTTCGGCGATTATCTCCTGCCGGTACAGCAGTGCAAGCGCCTTTATCGATCTAGCGTCGTCGCGCAACGCGGCGCGAAACGTATCTTCCGATTCGTGGAAGTGGTGATCGGCAAAGGCCCGCGCGTAGGCCACGGTTGGCCACCGGGTGGTCATGCGATCTTCTCCCAGTGATTCCCAGCGATGCTGCCGCTCGGAATTTTGCGGTATTTGCCCTGTGGAACAAATGCCCACGATGGGCCAGCCGCACTTCCAGACGGGCTTACCGTTACCTCGCGCCCCACTAATGCCGTGTCATTCGCCGGGCACTGGTACCGGATCGAGCCTGTGCGCCGCATGACGCCGAGGAACTGCCCGATGATGGCTACACCCTCGGGCGGCGCAGCTTCTACCGTGTCCGCGATCCCCGGCGCGACGCGCTCCGGCCCCTCGACGAATCGGCCCAGTGGCCCGCCTTCGGACGGCGTGCTCACGACCTTGAGTACGAGCGCGGGTACCGGTTTGATCCCCGGCGGCGCGGCTTCCGGCTTCCCCGCAACCTGCGCCAGATTGAGCCAGTAGTCGTCGGCCTCGTTCGCGAAGTCGAGCGCATTCGCGGCGTTCTGCGTGTCGGCCCACTCCTGCATTTGCAAAATCATCAGCCGTCGTACCTGCTCCTGCGTGTGCGGCGCTCCACCTAAGGTGGGGCCGAGTTCGTCTCTTACGTTGTCGTTGCTCATACTTGTTCCTTTCGTTTTCAATTGCCGCCGGCACGGAAGTCGATCATGCCGACCGCCTCCGTCTAGCCTTCTCTTCCCGCGCTTCTCGGTCGGCGATCTTCGCGCCCATGTGGAACACCGCGAGGTATGGCACCCAGTAGCCGTGCCGCGCCCGCGCCTCCCGAATGTATATCTCATGCGGTCTGTTCGGATGGCACTCGATCACCAGCAGCTTGCCGCGAATGGCCGCGCTGGTGATCGCGCGCATGGTGGATTTGCGGTCGCGGAGTGCGGTCATACCGACAGCCGCTTTCTCCGCGTAGACGGCTTGCCGTCCGTAGTGTATGCTTCCAGCGCTTCGACGATGACGCGGTTGATCCCTCGCTCATTCCGGTCGGCAGCTACCAGGCGGATGCGCCTCACGAGCGCCACGGGGACACGTACCCGGAGGAAGATCGCCGCCGCTTCAGTCTCTATCGATGGCATGGGACGTATCATAGCCGATGTACCTAAGGTACGCAAGAGTAATCTGTACGCGTGTCAGCCGATTCGCCGTAACTCATAGACCGCGTAGCAAATATAGTTCGCGCGCCTGGGCCTTCGCCTTGCCTTCGCTGAAATCTTCGGGCGGCGCGCCGATTTCTCTTGCATGGGGCGGTAGTATATCTTGTAGTATCTAGTCATGACAACCCAAGCAACCTACACCGAATCCGACAAGGCCGCCGTGAGATACAGCATCAAGGGAAGGGAAGTATCGGAAGTTGAGTTCGACCAAGCGATGATCGCGCTGGCATCTAATTTCATCGACGCCATGGCGCTGGCCGCAAAATACCCGACTCGTTCATCCTCGGTTAGATCGGGCGTGTCCCGCACGATCGGCACGCTTCATTATCGAACGTGAGCCGCTTGCCAACGATGCCCTTGACGGCCATGTCGAACCGCTCGGCGTCTGTTGCCTTGCGATTACCCTTCTCATACGGGCTTGCCCGCTACAACGGAATCGGCTTCCAGAAGCTACCAGCCAAGCACGCCGGCGGTCGCCCGCCTGGTCCTACGATGCGCTGCGAGTGGTGCGGTAAGCCGCAGACGGCGGTCGAGATGCAGAGGCACTTTGCCAACTGCCCGAAGAGGCCGAAGAAATGACGCGAGAGCAACTGAAGGAAAAAGCAATGGCGGCGGGACTGATGAAGCGCCCGCCTGACCCCGACGCGGCGGCTGGCATCCGTGCCCAGAGCCAAGTCCTTGATCAGTTCGTCCGGCAACTGATGCGCCCGAAGAGGCCGAAGGGGAAAGCATGAGCACACGAGCGACGCGGCTGGAAGTGCAGTATCGACAAGGTATCGGCAGGTGGACCGTGCAGTGCAGCGTGCCTAGCATTGCCGAAGGGAAATCGCGCCTGAAGCTGTTCGCGGCGGATGAGGGGCGCATCCGGAAGAAGCTAAAGCGCGAGTACCGGCTGGTGCGGGTGACGGAGAAAGTGCAGGTGATTGAGTGATCGCCCCGCGCATCTGGTGCCGCATCGACGGCAGGGCATACGCG
>CAZCGD010000463.1:0-4785 GCA_964498105.1 uncultured Streptomycetaceae bacterium | reverse complement strand
CATGTGCAACTGCACGCCGGACTTCGCCCAGCAACCGCAGGTCATCGACGGCGCCTCGGATCTCTTGTTCGAGCTCTGGGGTCCCGAATTCGGCAAGCACGCCCGCTCGGCGGTAGGGCACGCTGCGCTTCCGCGTGGCATCGCAGTGGAGATCAATGGCGAGTTCGAGCTGCACCCCTGACTTGCGGGCATCTCCCGCCCTCATCCTTCCGACTTTCGCCTTTCGACTTTCGACTTTCGCCTTCAGGAGACGCCGCCCGCCTCCCCTCATCCCTCACCTCGATCCTGCGTCAACGGCCGCCGGGTCATGCCCGTTATCGGGAAAGATGAACTGCGGGAGGGTTTCAGTTGAGTAATCAGGAAGTTGCAAACTTGAAGTCACAATTTGTGACTTCAAGTTGGGGCGGGCGTCGGAAGTTGCCCCATGCATTCACTGAGCAAGGCGTCGCGATGCTCTCGAGCGTGCTGAACAGCCCGCAAGCGATCGGCGTCAACATTGAGATCATGCGCGCGTTCGTGCGATTGCGCGAAATGATTTAAACCAATAAAGAACTTTCGAAGAAGTTGGACGAGCTGGAGAGAAAAGTCTCGACGCACGACCAGACGATCGCAGGGCTGATCACCGCAATTCGCGAGCTGGCGACCCCTCTCCCGCCGAAGCCCGCTCGCCGGATCGGATTCATCTCCGGCGACTGACAGGCCGGAACGGCGTGATGGGACTCCCGCACTGCGGGAACTACCCTTCCGCCTTCCGCCTTCCGCCTTAGGGTCTTCGCCTCCTCATCCCTCATCCCTCATCCCTGACAAATGGGCGTACGCGCATTTGTCCTGGCCGGGGTTTGGCGCGATACTTCACGAAGTCGAGTCTGACCTTTCTTCTTCCCTTGAGAATGCCGGTAGACCAGTTCAGTTTCAGACGACAGACGATAGCCTTCCTGGGAATTCTTGTGGTTCTCGAGCTGGCTATCGTCCTGGTATTTCCAGCCGCATCCGTTTTTCTTGGCGTCGTTGCGGTAATGCTCATCGTCTTCGTCTGGATAAAGGCCGGACTCCGCACGCGGAAGTGGCTGTGGTGGAACCCCATTACCGTGCCGCTCACCCAGATGGAGGGTGCCACCGCGATCTCAGCGGTGCTGTTCTTCTCTGTCGGCATCCTGGTAACCGGCTATGAAGCGAACAGATATGCATCGGGAGAGAGGGACCTGCTGACCGGCTACGCCTTCCGGCACATGCTCCGCAGCCAGCCACCCAGCCGGCCGGCCGGCACGCACTCCAGCAGCTACTCAGATCCCGCGATGCAACAGCGGCTCAAAGACGAGCTCGCCAAGGCGGGCATCCCCTTTGCCCTGGACGTCACCGACGGGAAGGAATTCATAAAGTGGTCGGTCGAGCACAACGCGGCTGTGGAAGACATTAAACGCAGGAAAGTCGATGCGATGTTTTCCGGCGGGCGAAAGTAAGAAAGAGTAAGAAAGGGGTCAACGCTTGCTTTATAGGATGAGTGCACTGGATTACCACTATAAGGTAAAGCGTTGACCCCTTATTTCTCGCGGGTAACTTCTCTTCTTCTTCGCTCGGCGGCGGATGTGGCGGCGGCTCATCATCGAGCTTCGAGTTCAGCCTTGGCGACGGCGGCGGTAGCAGTTGCGGCGGGGGTGGGTGCGGTGGAGGCGGAGACTAGCGATTTCTGGATCCCGGAAAAGATACACTGACCCATTTATTTTCAATGGTGTTGCACGACGGTTGCGAAGTGATACGGCGATGAGCGGCAGCGGCGACGCGGTCGAGTATTTTTTCGACAAGGAATGGTCTGACGGGCTCCCGGTCGTTCCGCCCACCGAGGAGCGGCTTGCCGCGATGCTCGCCGCTACGCGCCGCGGTCGGGAGGAGCTGATCGGGCCCGTGCCACCGCTGATGGCCCCCGCCACGGTGCGCGCGATCGCGCTACACGCGGTGATGGCGGGCTGCAAGCCGGCCTATCTTCCGGTCATTATCGGCGCCATGGAATGCCTGCTCGAAGAGCGCCTCAACCTGATACTGCTACAGGCGACCACCAGCGCGGGCGCGCCGTTCATCCTGGTCAACGGCCCGTACGCGGGGGAAATCGGGCTGAACGGCGGCATGGGTTGTTTCGGGCCCGGCTTCCGGGCAAACGCGACAATCGGCCGCGCGCTGCGCCTGATGATGATGAACCTCGGCGGCGGCCTTCCCGGGATCACGGCGCTGAGCGGATTCGGCGGGCCCTGGCGCTATACCTATTGCGTCGCCGAGAACGAAGCCGAGAGCCCGTGGCCTTCCTATGCCAGCGCGCGCGGGTTCGGACCGCGGGACAACGTGGTGACCGCGATACCGCTCGAGGGCCCGGTGCTGGTGTGGGATGATGCCAGCGAGGAGCCGGAACGCCTCGTGGTGGCGATCGCCGACATGATGTCCGCCATCGGCGGGGGCAACATCTACCGGCAGGCCGACATGGCCGTGGTATTGAGCCCCCAGCACGCGGAAATTTTCTCCAAGGCCGGGCTGTCACGCGACCAGGTCCATCGCCTGTTGATCGAGCGCGCGGGCCGGCGCTTGGGCGAAATCCGGCGCGGCGGCATTTGGCGCGGCGAATCGGGCGCGGCGCGCTGGCCGTTCAAGGTCGCGCTCGACGATGATGCTGCGTTCGTTCCCGCGATCGGAGACCCCGGCGATCTGCACCTCATCGTCGCGGGCGGGTCCGGATCGCCGAGCAGCCTGGTGATGCACGGCATCACGACCGCCAGCCGCGCGGTGAGCCGGGTTTATTCGGCATGACGGCTACCGGCTGCGTCGCGATGCGGCTGCAGCGCCAGAATGACACCCGGTACTTCACCGGCGGAAAGGACCAGCAATGAGCGAACCATCCGGCTTCATCGATCCCAGCGCCAGCAGCGGCGCCCACGCGATCGCGGCTGTGCCGCGCCCCGCGAACCTGGCGGGCAAGGTCGTGGGCTTGCTCGACAACACCAAGGAGCAGGCGGACATTATCCTGGAGACGATCGGCACCGCGTTGCGCGAGCGCTACGGCGTGTCCCGAGTGGTCGTCCGGCGCAAGGAACACTACTCGAAGACCGCCCAGCATAGCCTGATCGACGAAATGGCGCAGGAGGTGCAGGTCGCGATCGCGGCCGTCGGCGGGTGAGGGTCCTGCACGTTGTGCAGTGTGCACGACACGGTGGAGTTCGAGAAACGCGGGATCCCGGCGACAGTGATCATCACCCAGGCGTTCCGCAGCGCCGCAGTGTTTCAGTTCAAGGGCAAGGGCATGGAGGGGCACCCGTACGTGGAGCTGCCGCACCCGATCAGCAACCTCAAACCCGAGGAAATGAAGGCGCTCACCCTGCGCTACATTGACCAGGTGGTGCGGCAACTCACCGCGTAGATTCCGGGAGGCAGGTCTCCCGCTCCGAGTATTTTAGGGGACTATTTTAGGGGACAGACCACTAAGGACTGCTAGGGACTGATTTTTCTCAGCAAGTTTCTTAGTGGTCTGTCCCCTAAGAGCCGCTCATCCCTCATCCCTCATCCCTGACAAATGGGCGTACGCGCATTTGTCGTGGCCGGGGTTTGGCGCGATACTTCTAGGGAAAAATGTGGTCTGTCCGATTTACTCTCCCACTCTCCCGACTTGGAGGCACTAACAATGAAAAGGTCACTCTGGTTGTCGGCAGCCGTTCTTTCCGTGGCGGTGTCTGCCGTCCACGCCCAATCCGGGAAATGGCCGGAAAAGCCGGTGCGCATGATCGTCGCGACTGCGCCGGGCGGCGGCGACGATTTCGTCACGCGCCTCATCTCGCCAAAACTCGCCGAGCTCCTCGGGCAGCAATTCATCGTCGAGAACCGCGCCGGGGCCGGCGGCCTGATTGGCCAGACCTTCGTGCAGAAAGCGCCGCCCGACGGCTACGCCTGGCTGCTCGCGGGCGGCTCGATGGCGGGCACGCGGCTCGTGAACGCCAACGCGACCTACGACGTGCTGCGCGACTTCACGCCGGTGTCCCAGCTCGAGATCGCGCCGTTCGTACTGGTCGTGCATCCCAGCGTGCCGGCGAAGAACCTGAAGGAATACATCGCGCTTGCGCGCGGCCCGAACGCGAAGATCAACTTCGCGACCCTGGGCGGGCAGATGCCGTACTGGAACGCGATGCTCTTCAACAGCATGGCGCGCATCAAGGGGACCGAGATCCCTTACAAGTCGCTCGGCGACGCGATGGTGGACGTGATCGGCGGCCGCGTGGACTACTTCGTCGCGCCCTCCGCGCAGTACGTCGCCAACAAGGACCGGCTGCGCGCGCTCGGCATCACCAGCGGCAAGCGCTCGCCGGCGTTCCCGGAGATACCCTCGATCGCCGAGGCAGGCGTGCCGGGCTACGACCTGCCGGCATGGCGCAGCATCATGGGGCCGGCCGGCGTCCGCCGCGACATCGTTGACTCCCTGAACGGAGCGATCCGCCGCACCCTCGCCATGCAGGAGATTCGCGAGAAGATGCTCGGCGTCGGCTCGGAGCCCATGCCGGGTAGTCCCGAGGAACTGAGCAAGCGTTACGCAGACTGGATCACGATCTTCACGAAGGTAGCGAAGGAGGCGGGGCTCACGCCCAAGTAAGCGACGAGCTATTATTAGTATTATTAGGGGACAGACCACTAAGGACTGCTAGGGCCTGATTTTTCTCAGCAAGTTTCTTAGTGGTCTGTCCCCTAAAATAAGAACTATACCGACAATATTTTCCGGTTCTGCCTCACCGCTTCGCGGCGCCCAGCCTCTCCCTC
>CAZCGD010000462.1:0-2666 GCA_964498105.1 uncultured Streptomycetaceae bacterium | reverse complement strand
CAAGGTGCTGGAAAAATACGTCGAGCACACGGTGGGCAGCCTCGGCCGCCCCATGAGCGATGCCGACCTGGAGGCCAAGTTCCGCGGCCTGGCGGAGGGGATCCTCTCCAGGGGTGAAGCCGACAAGCTGATCCGGCTGTGCTGGGACGTGGGCAGGCTGAAGGACGCCGGCGAGGTTGCGCGGGCGTCGGTGCCCGCCGGCGCGGTGAAAATGAAAGCGGGTGCTAGTGTCCTGAGTCGTTAGTTCGTTGATAAATTCATGCCTTGGGGATCCACTGTGCATCACAAAAGTGCCGAAATTGGCGCCAGACGCGAAGCAAACCGCAGCCAGGTTGGACACCTGGCGAGGATTTGCGACAAAGTATGGTGTCAATTGTCGGCATCTTTTGTTCAGCGAACTAGCGAGTCAGGACACTAAATGAAACTATATCTGACCGAGAGTTCCGGCAACTCGTACAAGGTGCGGGTGCTCGCTTCCATCCTCAAGGTGCGCTATCAGAAAGCGTACGTGGACTGGGACGCCAAGGAGCACAAGCAGCCGGCGTTCCTCAAGATGAATCCGCGCGGCCAGGTGCCGGTGATGGTGATCGAGGGCAAGGCGTTGTGGGACTCCACGGCGCACCTGGTCTACATCGCGCGCAAGTACGGCGAAAAAAAATGGCTGCCGACCGACGCGCTCGGCCTGGCGGAAGTCGCGCAGTGGCTCGCGTTCGCGCAGAACGAAGTCTATTTCGGCCTGCAATGGTCGCGCGGCGTCGCGAAGGGGCTGAAGGGCGGGAACCTCGAGGAATACCAGGCCTACGGGCGCAAGGCGCTGGATACGCTGACCTGGCGCCTGGAGAAGCACGACTGGCTGGCGCTCAACCGCCCGACCATCGCCGATATCGCGTGCTACCCGTACGTGAAGCGCGCACCGGAAGGCGGCCTGTCGCTCGTGGCCTATCCTGCGGTGAAGGCCTGGCTCAAACGCTGCGAGAAGCTGCCCGGCTGGCTCAAACTCGATTGATGCGTGACATGATTGATAAAACGTGACGTGGAAAGGCGTGACGTGGTGCTACGTGACGTGGCAAGGCGTGAGTTGAGAGTGTTTAGCAGCTACGCATTTCCATGTCACGCAGCACCATGTCACGATTCATCATGTCACGCACCATCACGTCACGCACCACCATGTCACTACTGAATTCGCGAGGAAATAAATGCTGAAAATTGGCGTGCTGCTTGGAGATGATATCGGTCTGGAAGTAGTGCCCGAGGCGGTCAAGGTGATGAAGGCCGCGGCGAAGAAAACCGGCCTCGAGGTGGTGTGGAGCGATCACCCGATCGGCAAGCGCGGCCACGAGCTGCACGGCAACACCATGCCCCAGGTCACCGTGGATGCGCTGGCCCGGACGGACGGCTGGGTGTGCGGCCCCATCGGCCACAACGCCTATCCGCGCAACGACCCGACGTGGGTGATGCCGCCGCTGCGGAAGAAGTTCGAGCTGTTCGCCAATATAAAGCCGGTGAAGTCCTATCCCAACATCGCCTCGGTGCACAAGGACGTCGATATCGTGTTCCTGCGCGAGACCACCGAGGGCATGATGTCGGGCAGCGTGGTGTTCGCGGGCAGCGGCGAATTCCAGCCCAACGAGGACATCGCGATCGGCATGCGGGTCGTCACCCGCAAGGGCGCCAACCGCGTGGCGCGCGAGGCGTTCGAGGTCGCGCGTACCCGCAAGCGCAAGATGGTGACGGCGCTCCATAAGGAACCGGTCTACCGCCTGGTGTGCGGCATGTTCGCGCGCGAGTGCCGCAAGGTTGCGGCGGAATACCCGGACGTCCAGTTCAACGAGGTGTTGATCGACGGCTTCGCGCTGAAACTGGTCATGAAGCCGCAGCAGTACGACGTAGTGGTGACGACCAATCAGTTCGGCGACATCGTGACCGACGAGGGGGCGGGGCTCGTCGGCGGCCTCGGGCTCGCGCCGGGGCTGGTCGTGGGCGAGACGCAAGCCATGGCGCAGGCAACGCACGGCTCCGCGCCGGACATCGCGGGCCGCAACATCGCCAACCCCTACGCCATGATCATGTCGGGCAAGATGCTATTCGAGTGGCTGGGCAGGAAACGCAACGAACCGAAAGCAACGCAGGCGGCGCAGCGCATCGATGCGGCCATGGACAAGGTGATCGCCGAGGCGAAGCACCTCACCGCCGACCTGGGTGGGACGGCGAGTACCACGCAGATGGGCGATGCGGTCGCCGCGGCTGTCTCGCAATTCGTTGAGCCGGCAGCGTGACCGGAATGGAATGTCAAGCCTGCCGCTCAGTTTTTTTTGAGTCGCTTGTACTAACCTTTAGGCGCCGCAAAGAGGGTTTGCGACAAGAGCTCGCTGCACTGCCGCGAAACGCACGTTCCGTCATCGTAAATTGCGCTCTGCTGGCCGGTGCTGCTCTGTACCTGTTTGCCGGCACGGGCGCTGCGAACGCGCAGGCGTTTCCGGTCAAGCCGATACGCCTCATCGTGCCGTTTGCGCCGGGCGGTTCGACCGACATCCTGGCGCGGATCGTCGCGCAGAAGCTGACCGAGGCCTGGGGCCAGCAGGTGATCGTGGAAAACCGCCCCGGCGGCGGCTCCGTGATCGGCACCGACGTCGTTGCCAGGTCGGCCCCGGATGGTTACGCCCTGG
>CAZCGD010000461.1:0-7694 GCA_964498105.1 uncultured Streptomycetaceae bacterium | reverse complement strand
CGACGTCATCCACGTGCCGCGCGGCGCCGCGTATCGCTGGACCGTCAGGAAGGGCGGTGCGGTGCGCTACGCCGCCGTGCGCTCGACGCCGCGGCTCGAAGCTGCGATCGACAAGAATGGCGCGGCGGACAACTGGCGGGGGTAGAAACTAACGATGAACGCGGAACGATGAACGTGGAACGTGGAACGGATGACGCGCGTATCGCGCTTTTCGTTCATCATTCCGGGCGAATGCCCGCCAGCTTCACCAGCTTGCCCATGCTCTCGTAGTCCTCGCGGATCAGCTTGCCGAATTCCTCCGGCGTGCCGATGGCGGGTTCTTCGCCGAGATCGAAGTAGAGCTTGCGGACCTCCGCCGTGCCCAACACCTCGTTCATCGTTTTGTTGAACTTTCCGATCGTCGCCCGCGGCGTCCCCCGTGGCGCGATGACGCCATTCCAGCCGTAGAAGCGGAATCCCGGCACGCCGGATTCGGCGATCGTCGGCAGTTCCGGTGTCACCGACGAGCGCTTGTCGCCGCCGGTCGCGATGCAGCGGATGCGGCCGGTCTTTACGTGCGGCATGGCGGCGCTCAACGGCGGCACCGACCATTGAGTTTCCCCCTGCGCCACGGCGAGGACAGAAGGGCCGCCCCCTTTGTAGGGCACGTGATTCGACTGGATGCCGGCCAGGGTCGCGAACATGACCGTGCCGAGATGGCTGGTGCTGCCGACGCCGGCGGAGGATTGGTTGAGGCTGCCTGGCTTCACCTTGGCGAGATCGATGAACTCCCGCACCGTACGTACCGGAAGATTTCCGTTCACGCAGAGCGCGGTTTGCGCCAATACGTACATCCCGACTGGCACGAAATCCTTCAGCGCGTCGTAGGGGAGCTTGCGGTAGATGTGGGGGGCCATGGTGAGCTGCGACGCCGCCACGGCCATGAGATTGTAGCCGTCGGGCGTGGCGCGGGCGCCCATCTCCACGCCGAGCGTCCCGCCGGCACCCGGGCGGTTGTCTACCACGACTTGCCGGCCGAGGGGATCGGCCATGCGCGTGAAGACGATGCGTCCCAGCAAGTCCGTCGTGCTGCCGGGCGCGTTCGGGACGATCATGCGCACCGGCCGTACCGGGTATTGCTGTGCTGCCGCGGGCATCGCGACGCCCGCCAGCGCGACGCACAGCAACATCAATGCGGATTTATGAGCACCACCCCTATCCCCGCCCTTCCCCCTGAGAGGGAAGGGAGATTCGAGCGCTTCGCGCAACGAGGATTGATGAGGGATGAGGGATGATCGGATCATGATGGTCGCTCCTCTATCCGCGACCATCGTATTTGACAGCAATTCAGAGCCGCTTGTATAGTCGCCGCTCTTTTCCGCGCCGCGCCGCGGCGCCCACCCCGCAAGCCCACCACGGAGGAACGCATGTCCAAGCTCACGTTGAAACAGGCCAACACCATTGCAGAAAAAGCCTTCGCCAAGGCGCGCGAAATGAAGATCAAGCCGCTTGGCGTAATGGTGCTCGACGAGTCCGGCAATATCGTGTCCGCGCAGCGCGAGGACGGCGCCAGCATGTTCCGCCTCGACGTCGCCAAGGGCAAGGCGTGGGCGGCGGTGGCGATGGGCGCTTCGAGCAGGGCGCTCTTCAAGCGCGCCAAGGACAATCCCAATTTCTTCGTCGCGCTCGCCGCGACCGCGGGCGGAAAATTTCTGCCGCAGACCGGCGCCGCGCTGATCAAGGACAAGGACGGCACGGTCATCGGCTCGGCTGGCGCGAGCGGCGGCACCGGGGACGAGGACGAGGCGTGCTGCATTGCCGGCATCGAGGCCGCCGGCCTTACCGCTGACGCGTCGGCCTGAGAAGCGTGACGTGAAACTGCGTGACGTGGTAAAGCGTGACGTGATCCTGCGTGACTTGATAACGCGTGATTGGTTACGGACGCTCTATCGCTGAAGCAATAAGGCAAATATGGAAAAGGGCGGCTCGGCCGCCCTTTTTTCGTCTGCAACGGATCGTGATTTATGAGCCACGCCTCACCATGTCACGCTTCATCACGTCACGCCTCACCATGTCACGTTTCATTTGGCCAGTCCCAGCTCGGTCAGTATCGTCGTCATCACGCCGGCTTCGCGGTCGAGGTGCTCCCGGGTCCTGGCGGACAGCAGGTAGTCCGAGTTCCAGAGCTCCCGCTCGGTGTCCTTCTTCCACTCTTCGCTCTGCGCGAGTTTCTCGAACACCGCGTCCCAATAAGCGATTTCCGCGGGCTTGAGACCCTTCGGACCCATGAACCCGCGCCAGGTGAAGAACACGGCGTCGCTCCCCAGCTCCCGCAGAGTGGGCAGGTCGGCGAGCGCGCCGGGCTGGCGCTGGGCCGCAGAAACACCGAGTATTCTTACCCTGCCTTCCTTTTGCATCGGGACCATGCTGCGCGGCGAGGCGACGTAGACGTCGATGTGCCCGCCGAGCAGAGCGGTCTGCGCCGGGCCGCCTCCGGGGAAGATAACCGCCTTCGCCACCTTGGGGTCGACGCCGATCGACTTGAGGTACATGCTCATCACGATGTGGTTGTGATTGCCACGCGCTGTGGCGAACGCAAAGCTCACTGCTTGCGAGTCCTTCTTCAGCAGCGCGGTCAGCTCCTTGAGCGACGTGATCGGCGAGTCGCCCTTGACGGCGAGCACCACGTATTCGCGCGCCAGGATGTTGAGCGGCGTGAAATCCAGGTAGTTGAGCTGGGTGGTGCCCATGATGCGGTTGCCGATCAGCGCGGGTGAAAAAGTCGCCACGTAGTGCCCGTCGCCCGCGTGCTGGTTGAGGTAGGCCCAGCCGATGGTGTTCGCGGCGCCCGGCTTGTTGACGACCGTCGAGTTCGGCACCAGGCCTGTGTTCTGGAAGATGCCCTGGATCAGGCGCGCCATGATGTCGGGCGAGCCCCCGGGCGCGGAGCCCACCACCAATTCCACGGTCCGGCTCGGCTTCCATTCCTGCGCTGCCGCTGGGGCGATCCCCATTGCCAACACCGCACATCCCATCGCAATTCCACAAACAAATTTCACTGAACGCATAACTCCTCCGTTGTTTGCCGTCACTGCGTCACTTCATCACTCAGCGCTCAAAACTCATCACCGCTTCTCAGGTATGACGCCCAGTTCCCCGAGCATACCCTTGAGCAGCGCGAACTCGTTGTCGAGATGCCTGCGGGTTTCCACGGCGCTCTTCAGGTCCTCGGACCAGGCGTTTTTCGCCAGGTCCTGCTTCCAGTCCTCTCCTTGCACCGCTTTGGCGAATGCCTGGTCCCAGAATGCAATCTCCGGCGCCGTGATGTCCTTCGCGCCGACGAAGCCGCGCCAGCTGAAAAACACCGCGTCGAGTCCCTGCTCCTTGAGCGTCGGTATGCTGGCGGTGGCCCCCGCCTGGCGCTGCGGCGCGCTGAGTCCGATCGCGCGCGCCTTGCCGGTCATGATGTGCGGGAGCGCGTTCGCGGGCGCCCCGACCAGGACATCAATGTGACCGCCCAGGATCGCGATCATGCCGTCTCCGCCGGATTTCTGGATCACGACTTTCGCTTTCTTCGGATCAACGCCGGCGGCCTTGAAGATCATGCCGATGACGATGTGGTTGTGATTGCCCGGGGCCGCCGCGAAAGCAAAGCTCAACGCCGTTGGATCCGCCCGGATGCGCTCGATCAGCGCCTTGCCCGAAGTGATCGGCGAATCAGCATTCACCGTCAGCAGTATGTATTCGCGCAGCAGAATGCTGAGCGGGGTGAACTCGGTGTAGTTCAGCTTGCCGATACCGAGAACGTAGTTGGTCAGCATGGTCGGCGAAAACGTGGCGACGTAGTAGGGATTTCCGGGGTGCTGGATCATGAACGTCCACGCCACGGTGCCGCCGCCGCCCGGCCGGTTGGTGACGCTGACGCTGGGGAACGCGGGATTGGCCTGCAACAATTTCTGCACCACTCGCGCCGTGCGATCGGACGAGCCGCCCGCGCCTGACGCGACGACGATGTCGACGTTCTGAGCCGGCTTCCAGTCTTGCGCGTGAACCGCTCCGGCAGCGAAGCAGCAGGCCGCCCAGACGCTGGCCGTTCGTAAAGCGCACATGACCTCCTCCTGATTATGCCGGAGCAGCTTTGTGACGGAACCCCCCGGTTGCAGCGGCCCATCCTATACACGAACGGTGGCGCTGTCACTTTCCCCGTTCCGCAAATCGGACTGCGCCGGGGCGCTGCGCATTGACGCGGCGCGGGACGCTCACTATGCTTCAAAACAGACGCTTTCGGCGCTGTTTTAAATGCGCGAGTTCGAACGGACGGCCGGATCGCCGTTCAACTCGCGCCACCGGACAGAAATATCGAAATATGACTGATTGACTCCTCATCCCTCATCCCTCATCCCTCATATGACTGTCTATCGTCCCGCCGAAATCGGCATGTCGCTGGCCGAGGTTGATACTCCATCGCTGATCCTCGATCTCGACGCGTTCGAGCGCAACCTGGATCGCATGGTTGCGTCGCTGGCCGGCAAGCAGATCAGGTTCCGGCCGCATGCCAAGAGCCACAAGTGCCCGGAGATCGCGAAGCGGCAGATCGCGCGCGGTGCGGTCGGCGTGTGCTGCCAGAAAGTGAGCGAGGCGGAGGCAATGGTGAATGGCGGCGTGGCCGACGTCCTGGTTGCCAACGAAGTCGTGGGCGCGATGAAGTTGAGGCGCCTCGCCGCGCTGGCCAAACGGGCGCGCGTTGCCGCCTGTGCCGATGACGCTGGCAATATCGCGCAGCTCGATGCGGCGGCCCGCGAGGCCGGCGTCCGTCTCGACGTGCTGGTGGAAGTGAACGTCGGCGCCAACCGCTGCGGCGCGGAGCCGGGGGAGCCTGCTGTGGCGCTCGCGAGAGCGATCGTGGCGTGCAGGAACCTGCGCTTCGCCGGGCTGCAGGCGTACCAGGGCGGCGCGCAGCACCTGCGCAAGGTGGAGGAGCGGCGCGCCGCGATCGAGAAGGCGTGCGCGCGCGTGACACAGACGACCGACCTGCTCGCGAAGGCGGGCATTGCCTGCGAGACGGTGACCGGCGCCGGCACCGGTACCTATATGTACGAAGCAACGAGCGGCATCTACCACGAGTTGCAGGCGGGATCCTACATCTTCATGGACGTGGATTACGGCAGGAACGAGTGGACCGAGAGCGGCATTCCGCGCTTCGAGCACAGCCTCTACGTGTGGACGACC
Organism: uncultured Streptomycetaceae bacterium; assembly: GCA_964498105.1. Taxonomy (GTDB): domain Bacteria; phylum Pseudomonadota; class Gammaproteobacteria; order Burkholderiales; family SG8-41; genus SG8-41. The sequence continues at coordinate 2,486 of CAZCGD010000461.1, read as the reverse complement.
GTGATGAGCCGGCCGACGGCGGAGCGCGGCGTGGTGGATGCGGGACTCAAGGCTTCGAGCGTGGACTCCGGCATGCCGCGCGTGGCGGACGTGGAAGGCGCGGAGTATGTGAAAGCATCGGACGAGCACGGCGTGTTGAAGCTGACCGGCGCGCGTCTCGCCATTGGCGACAAGCTGAAGCTCATCCCCGGCCACTGCGACCCGACGGTGAACCTCTACGACAATTACATCTGCGTAAGGGGCGGCAAGGTCGAGGCGATCTGGCCCATCACCGCGCGCGGCGCCGTGTGGTGAAGTCGGAAGGCAGAAGTCAGAAGGCAGAAGGCAGAAGTGATAAGGCTCTTCCGCACTGCGGGAGTCATCCTTCCGTCTTCATCCTTGCTTAATTGTGCGCCGACGCAGCATGAGGTAAACGCAGAACGGGGCCGCCGCGGCGACCAGGTGTTTCAGGGAATGGCCGCTCATCGCGCTCGAAACCAGCGCGTAGATGCCGTGGTCGTAGTACTCGGCGACTTTGGCGAGCGCGTAGAGACCGACGCCGTACAGCAAGTAGTGCCGGTGCGTGTAGCGACCGGGAAACACGGCGATCACGTAGGGTATGACCAGCAGCGGGGTGAGCTGGACCCAGATATAGACGCGCAGATCGTCGGTGACCTTCCACCAGAAGACGCTCGCGATTCCCACGACCACCGCTGGAACGAGCAACCTGAGCTCAAGCTCTTTCCCGAGGTGCTCGCTCAACAGCGCGGCGAACAGCCCCATGAACGCCACGGTCATCGGCAGCCGGTCCCAGACCAGCGACTCGTCGCCGGGCGTGTGGTGGTAATACCCGGAGCCGAAGAAGACCAGCGCCACCCCGAGGAAAAAAACCGTCCACGAGCGCACGGCCTCCGTCCCGGGGTTCCGGTAGCACCACAGCGTTCCCACCGCGCCCACGAGGAGGAAAGCGAGGTTGGACACGACGTTGCCGAAATTCTGCAACCCCAGGCAGGTCCGGGCATCCGCAAACACGTGATAGCCACGGTCCTGGGGAATGGGCGCGCCATACACGAAAAAAAGACAGAGAAGCGGCGCGACGATGAGCAGGACGAGACCTGCTTCGCGCCAGCCAAAACGGGGTCGCAGCGTCTCCTCCATGCCGGCATCCTCCTGTCCCACGCACCACGCTTAGGCCGGAGGATAAACCAAATCGCGGGCCGTCCCCTATAATCGGGAAGACGCCGCAGGCGCCTTCCCGTAGAGGGATGAGGGATGAGGAGTTTTCAGTTGGCAGTTAGCAGTATGCAGTTGCTGCCAACTAACGGCTGGCGGCTGCCAACTTCGGCCTCGGCCCACGAATCACGCTTTTCTTCGAGAGATGTGGAGAGCTAAACGATGGCACAAGAACAGCAGAAAACGCGGGTGGTGATGGGCACGGCAACGCCGGGCGGCGGGTTTCCCGCCTATGGCTGGCCGTACGCGGAGATTCTCAACGTAACGGACCCGACGCTCGCGATCGAGCCGATCAACACCAAGGGCAGCAACGAGAACGTGGTGTCGCTCGACGAGGGCAAGCTCGACCTCGGTCTCGTCACCGGCGAGGTCACCTACGAGGCGATCCACGGGCTCGGAAGGCCCAAGGCCAACAACCTGCGCATTATCAACGCAACGTATTCGCAGGCCGGCATGTTCATGGTGAAAGCGGACAGCCCGTACCGCAGCATTGCCGATCTCAAGGGCAAGTCGATTGCCTGGGGCGCGGCGAGCTCCGGTTTCATCGTGCTGGCGCGCTACGTGATGGATGGCCTCGGGCTCGACATGAAGAAGGACTTCGATCCGCATCTGCTGGAGAAGGCCGGGGACGGTCCCCCGATGGTGCTCGACGGGCGCGCGGCGGCGATGTGGGGCGGCGGCGTTGGCTGGCCGCCGTTCATGTCGATCGCCAAGGGCCCGGCGGGCGCGCGTTTTATCGCGCCGCGCGCCGACGAGATCAGGCGCATCATGACGAAGCATTCTTTTCTCAAGCAGACCACCATGCCCGCCGGGAGCGATCCGGGGCAGGCGGGAGCGATCAATTCAGTTGGCTCGTGGCCGTTCGTGCTGGCGCGCGCCTCGCTGCCCGACGACGTTGCCTACCGGCTTGCGAAGGCTCTGCACCAGGGCCACGCAGCCCTGTGCAGGAAGCTCGACCAGGCGCAGGAGTCCACGCTCGAGAACACCCTCGCCGCCGCGCCGACCCGGGACCTGATCCATCCGGGGGTGCTCAAGTACATGAAAGAAATCGGCATGCTCAAGTGAGCACGCCGATTTCTTGAATCAAGGAGCGACTGGACCACGACTCACGAACCACGATTCACGCCTTTGTTTGAAGGAACTCCCTCGTGGCCGAAACCCGGGTTGACCTGCTGCACCTCCTCGAAGACCTGCGGGATGCATACCCCGGCGCGGTCGAGGAAACCATCCTCACCGAAGTCGTCGCCAATTCGCTGGATTCCGGAGCCACTCTG
>CAZCGD010000460.1:0-3651 GCA_964498105.1 uncultured Streptomycetaceae bacterium | reverse complement strand
CAGTCACGCTGGCTGCCGCGGGGCGCTCGCCGGGGGAGACCACCGCCATGACGTAGGAACTGCGCGCCGGCACGTCCATAGACGACAGGAGCTCGCGCAAAGAGAGCAATAGAATGGCCAGTGGCAGCGTGGGCATGAAGGGAACCAGCACGCAGAAAATATTGGCCGGCAAGTGCGTGAAAACCATGGTGTTGATGAGCCCGATGCGCCGGGCGATGGCTGGTGCAGCAAGAAAAGAAGCCGCAGCCAGCAGGCCCATCCAGAAAAATATGCTGCCCGCCGCCTCCACCGACAGATCGAAGCGTTGATAGAGCCACAGGGCGAGCAGGGACTGCACGGCGAAGCCGCCTGCAAACGCGTCCAGGCTGAACAGCGCCGCCAGCCGGTAGACGATGCCTTTGGAGGCTCTCAGTGGCGCGGCGCGAGTTTCGTCCCCGCGCGCGGTGGCCGAGGCGAGCCGCCGGTAGAGCGCCAGGGCGACGAGGGCTGACAGGCCGTAGACCACGAACATCCATTGCACGGCAGCTTTGATTTCGAGCACGCCCGCTTGCGCCAGCACGCCGGGAATGGCGGCGGCCAGCGCGCCCAATGCCCCAACCAGGTGCCCCACCAGGCTGTAGCGCGAGAACAGGGCGGTGCGCTGCTCGCTCGCCGTCGCATGCGACAGAAGCGTCTGCTCGAGCGGGGAGAACACGCTGACGTCGCCGCTTGACGGATTGAGGGTGCCGACCACCGCGATCAGCAGCAAGGGCAGAAAATCCGTCGCGATGGCGAAGCCAAGCCCGGTGCCGAGCATCAGCAGGCACGCGGTGGTGAGCAGGACGTGCAACCGGAAGCGATACGCGAACATGCCGGCGGCGAGCGTCAGCAGCCCCGACCCGAGCAGCGTCGCGGAGGCGATTGCCCCGACCTGGAATGCGCTGTATCCGAGCAGGGTTAGGTAGTACGGCAGGAGCAGCGCGACATAGCCGTCGGTGAAGGCGCGGATGCCGCGCGCGGTGAGTATCAACGCCGCGTCGGGATGCGTGCCGGGCGGCAACCACCAGGACGTGGATCGGGACATGGTGTTAGGATGCGCCTCTCGTAATGATGAATAATTCATCATTCTCACTGCCGGAGGTTACATGATAGACGTTTATACGTGGCCCACGCCGAACGGCCACAAAGTACACATCATGCTGGAGGAAACCGGTCTCCACTATCGCATCCACGGCGTCAATATCCGGGAAGGCGAGCAGTTCAAGCCCGAGTTTCTCAAGGTGAGCCCCAACAACCGCATTCCCGCGATCGTCGACCACGGCGGGCCAAACGGCAAACCGATCTCTGTGTTCGAGAGCGGCGCGATCCTGCTCTACCTCGCATCCAAGACCGGCAAACTGCTGCCGGCCGACCTGCACGCGCGCTGGGCTTGCACCGAATGGCTGATGTGGCAGATGGGCGGCCTCGGCCCCATGATGGGCCAGGCCAACCATTTCCGCCGCTACGCGAAGGACAAGATCCAGTACGCGATCGACCGTTATTCCAACGAGGCCAACCGGCTGACCGGCGTGCTCGACAAGCGCCTCGGCGAAGCCCGCTATACCGCCGGCAACGAATACTCGATTTCGGACATCGCAAGCTTTCCCTGGATGCGAGGCGCGGAGCAGCGCGGCGTCAACATCGGGGAATACCCCAACGTCAAGCGCTGGTTCGACGAGATCAACGCCCGTCCGGCCGTCCAGCGCGCGCTCAAGGTGCTGGCCGAAGCGCAGGCCGCCAATGCCGCTCCCCACAGCGACAAGTCGTGGGACATCATGTTCGGAAAAGTGCAATTTCAGAAACGTTGAGTGCACTTTTTACAGAGCAATATGTAACGGATAATACGGGTTCTTATTTCATTTTTTCGCGCCACCCTGACACTTGGCATTCATTGGATGGATCCGGCGCGAAAAAATGTAGCCGTTTTAGGGGCGTGCCAGGCCCTGTTATTCACCAATAACGCGATACTCATCACGATCAATGCCCTGGCAGGCTACGCGATGGCGACGGACAAGGCGCTCGCGACGCTGCCGGTGACGGCGTATTTCGTGGGGTCCGCGCTCGCCGCGCTGCCGATGTCGCTGCTCATGAAACATCGCGGGCGCCGCGCCGGCTTCACGCTGGGAGCAGGTTTCGCGATTGCCGGCTCGCTCGTGTGCGCGGCAGCGGCTTACACCGACAGTTTCTGGCTGCTGTGCCTCGGCATGCTCGTGTTCGGCGCGTACTTCGCCGCGGGACAGTACTACCGCTTTGCCGCGGCCGATTCCGTGCCCGCGGATTACAAGAGCACGGCGATCTCGCTGGTGCTTGCCGGCGGCATCGTCGGCGGGTTCATCGGGCCGGAGACCAGCAAGCTCACCAAGGACCTGATAGCCGGCTATCCCTTTGCGGGGGCGTACTACTCGCTTATCGCCTTTGCGCTGCTCTCAATCCTGGTCCTGCGCTGGCTCGAGATTCCCCCGCTGCCGGAGGCTGACCGCAAGGACGCCGGCCGGCCCCTCAGCACCATCGCGCGGCAACCCGCATTCATCGTGGCGGTGCTGTGCGGGATGGTGAGCTACGGCGTGATGAATCTCCTCATGACCGCGACGCCGCTCGCGATGATCGCCTGCAAGCATCCGTTCAGTGACGCTGCGTTCGTGATCCAATGGCACATGGTGGGAATGTTTGCACCTTCTTTTGTAACCGGCATGCTGATTAAGCGCTTCGGGCTCACGACCATCATGCTGGCAGGGGTCGTGCTGAATCTCGTCTGCATTGCGGTCGCGTTTTCCGGGGTGGACGTGATGCATTTCTGGCTGGCGCTGGTGCTGCTGGGCGTGGGGTGGAACTTCATGTTCGTGGGGGCGACTACGCTGCTGACCGAATGTCACACGCCTGGCGAGCGGGGCAAGGTGCAGGGGGTGAACGACGCCGCAATTTTCATCACGATGGTGGTGAGCTCGCTGTCGTCCGGCGCGCTGTTCACGCTCCAGGGCTGGGAGGCGATGAATGCCGCGGCGGCACCGTTCCTCGCGCTGGCGGGGGCGGGGATCGTGTGGCTGGCCGTACGGCGGCGCACCCCGCCGCAGCCGGCGTCCTGACTCCGACCGCCTCCGTTTTCGTGTAGAATTTCCCCTCTCGGCAATGCGGGCCAAGTCAGCCCGCTTTGCCGTTGTTTTTAAAAGACTAATTACCGCGTACGGAGAGGAGCATATGAATCAACCTGCCCCCGCGGCCCGCCTCGCCCAGCCCCACGCAGCGCCGGCTTACGTCAAGCACGCCAAGCTCACGGCATGGGTGGCCGAAATTGCCGCCCTGACCAAGCCCGACCGCGTCACCTGGTGCGATGGCTCGCAGGAGGAATACGACCGGCTGAACAGCGAGATGGTCGCCTCGGGCATGATGGTCCGGCTCAACCAGCAGAAGCGGCCGGGCTGCTTCCTGGCACGCTCCGACCCTGACGATGTCGCGCGCATGGAAGAGCGCACTTTTGTATGTCCCCGCAACCGGGACGACGCAGGCCCGAACAACAACTGGGTGGCGCCGGACGAGATGCGGGCGACGCTCGGCAAGCTCTTCGACGGCTGCATGCGCGGGCGCACGATGTACGTTATTCCCTACAGCATGGGCCCGCTCGGCTCCCACATCGCG
>CAZCGD010000459.1:0-16494 GCA_964498105.1 uncultured Streptomycetaceae bacterium | reverse complement strand
GCCAGCGGCGCAAACAGCATCGCACATGTCACGAACAGGAAACGAAACGACACTCGCATGTCATTTAGGCCGGGCATGCGCTCCTCCGATGGTTATTAGTGGATCAGCTGCCCGAGATGCGCGTGTACTCGTTCTGGCCGTCGTTGCGCGCCTTGACCGCTTTTTCCCAGGCCACCTTGTCGCCTTTGAACTGGTCGTTGTCCCAGGGCTCCTTGTCCCGCTTGCCCTGGTACTGGCCCTGCTTGTAGACCGTCACTGACTGCTGTTCACCGCAGCCCGCCGCTACGAACGGCAGTGCCGCGGCGATGGCGAGCGCCAGAACTTTCCTCATGACTTGGCTCCGGGCTTCGCCGCGGGTTGCCGTTCCGGCTTGCCGTAGGCCGTGCCCCAGCCCCAGACTTCGGAGCCCTTGCCGCGCTTCAACACGCGGTTGCGGTAAATGTCAGCTACCACGACGCCGTCGCCGCCCAGCAGCGCCTTGGTCGAGCACATCTCGGCGCAGGCCGGGAGCTTGCCTTCCGCGAGGCGGTTACGGCCGTATTTCTTGAACTCGGCCGCCGAGAAATCAGCCTCGGGCCCGCCGGCGCAGAACGTGCACTTGTCCATCTTGCCGCGCAGGCCGAACGCGCCGTCCTGCGGGAACTGCGGCGCGCCAAACGGGCAGGCGTAGAAGCAGTAACCGCAGCCGATGCACAGGTCCTTGTCGTGCAGGACCACGCCTTCGGAGGTCTTGTAGAAACAATCCACCGGGCACACCGCCATGCACGGCGCGTCCGAGCAGTGCATGCAGGCAACCGAGATGGATTTTTCCCCCGGCACGCCATCGTTCAACGTCACCACCCGCCGGCGGTTGACGCCCCACGGCACTTCGTGCTCGTTCTTGCACGCCGTCACGCAACCGTTGCACTCGATGCAACGCTCGGCATCACACAGGAATTTCATTCTTGCCATGATTGACTCCTCCGTATCCTGTCTTCGTTATGCCTTCACGACCTGGCACAGCGTGGTCTTGGTTTCCTGCATCATGGTCACGATGTCGTAACCATAGGTGGTCGCCGTGTTGACCGCCTCGCCGCGCACGATCGGCTCGGCGCCCTTGGGATAGTAGTTGAGCAGGTCCTTGCCCTCGAACCAGCCGGCAAAATGGAACGGCAGGAACACCGTTCCCGCAGCGACGCGTTCGGTCACCTGGGTCTTGACCTTGATGCGGGCCTTGGTCGGCGATTGAACCCAGACATACTCGTTGTTCCTGACTCCGCGATCGTTGGCGTCCTTGGGATTGATCTCGACGAACATCTCCTGCTGCAGTTCGGCGAGCCACGGGTTGGACCGCGTCTCATCGCCACCGCCCTCGTACTCGACCAGGCGCCCGCTGGTCATGATCAACGGGTAACTCTTGACGGCATCCTTATTGGCTTGCTGCACGGTTTTGAACAGCACCGGCACGCGCCAGCGGTTCTTCTGGTCGTCGTGGGTCGGGTATTTCTCGATGAGATCCGGACGCGGGCTGTAGAGCGGCTCGCGGTGCAGCGGCACGGCGTCGGGGAAGTTCCATACCACCGCGCGCGCCTTCGCGTTGCCGAACGGATGGCAGCCGTGGTTCTTCATGAACACGCGGATCATGCCGCCCGAAGAGTCGGTCTTCCAGTTCTTGCCCTCGGCCGCTTTTTTCTCGTCCTCGGTCAACTCTTCCCACCAGCCGAGCTTCTTCAGCAGCACGTGATCGAGCTCGGGATAGCCGGTGGTCAGGTCGGCGCCCTTGGAGTGCGAACCGTTCTCCGCGAGCAGGTTGACGCCATCCCTCTCGACGCCGAAGTTGGCGCGGAAATTACCGCCGCCGTCCATCATGTGTTTCGAGGTGTCGTAGAGGTTGGGCGAGCCCGGGTGCTTCAACGCCGCGTTGCCGTAGCACGGCCACGGCAGGCCGAAGTAGTCGCCGTCCAGCACGTAGCCGGTCTTGGCGTCCTTGCCGCCCTTGGCGCGCAGCGTCTTCACGTCGAACACGTGCATATTGCGCATGTGGGCCTGCAGCCGCTCCGGCGACTGGCCGGTGTAGCCGATGGTCCAGGTGCCGCGGTTGATCTCGCGCAGCGTGTCCTCCATGTCCGGCTCGGGCATGCCGCCCTTGCCCTTGACCACCTTGATCTTCGCCGTCAACTCCTTGGCGAAGCCGAATTTCTCGGCCAGTTGGTACATGATCATGTGATCGGTGCGCGAATCGAACAGCGGATCGATCACTTTCTCGCGCCACTGGAGCGAGCGGTTCGACGCCGTGGCCGATCCCGCGCATTCCATCTGCGTTGCCGCCGGCAGCAGGTAAACCCCGTCCTGCCGCACCATCGCCGCCATCGCCGCGGTCGCCGACGGATAGGGATCGACCACCACCAGCAGGTCGAGCTTCTTCATCGCTTCGACCATATCCTTGCCGCGCGTCTGGCTGTTCGGCGCATGGCCCCAGAAAATCAGCGCGCGCAGGTTCGAGTCCTGGTCGAGGTTCTCGTTCTTCTCCAGCACTGCGTCGATCCAGCGCGAGACGGTCAGGCCCGGCTTCTCCATCATCGCCTGCGACGGGAACTGCGCCTTCACCCAGTCGTAGTCCACGCCCCATACCGAGCACCAGTGCCGCCACGAGCCGGCGGCGATGCCGTAGTAACCCGGCAGTGAATCGGGGTTGGGACCGACGTCGGTCGCGCCCTGGACGTTGTCGTGGCCGCGGTAGATGTTGGTGCCGCCACCGGACACGCCGACGTTGCCGAGCGCCAGCTGCAGGATGCAGGACGCGCGCACGATCGCATTGCCGTTGGTGTGCTGGGTCTGGCCCATCGCCCAGACGATGGTGCTGGGGCGGTTCTTGGCCATCGACTCCGCAACATCACGCACCTCGGCTTCTTTCATGCCGGTCACTTCTTCGACCTTGTCCGGCGTCCACTTGGCGGCTTCTTCCCGCACCTTGTCCATGCCGTAGACGCGGTCGTTGATGTATTGCTTGTCTTCCCAGCCGTTCTTGAAGATGTGATAGAGCATGCCGTGCAGGAACGCGACGTCCGTGCCCGAGCGGATGCGGTAAAAGGTATCGGCCTTGGCCGCGGTGCGGGTAAAGCGCGGATCCACCACGATCACCTTGGCACCGTTTTCCTTGGCGTGCAGCGTATGCAGCATGGAAACCGGGTGCGCCTCCGCCGCGTTGCTGCCGAAGAACAGAATGCACTTCGAATTCTGCTCGTCGTTGTAGGAATTGGTCATCGCGCCGTAGCCCCAGGTGTTGGCGACGCCCGCGACCGTGGTCGAGTGGCAGATGCGCGCCTGGTGGTCCATGTTGTTGGTGCCGAAGAACGACACGAACTTGCGGAACAGATAGGCCTGCTCGTTGTTGTGCTTGGAGGATCCGATCCAGAAGGTCGAGTCCGGCCCGCTCTCCTTGCGCAGGGCAAGCAGCTTGTCGCTCACTTCCTTCAGCGCCTGGTCCCAGGAAACCTTCTGCCATTTGCCGCCGACGAGCTTCATCGGGCTCTTCAAGCGGTGCGAGTCGTGCACCATGCCGTGCTCGCGGATCGAAGCGCCCTTCGCGCAGTGCGCGCCGAGGTTGATCGGGGAATCGAACACCGGCTCCTGGCGGATCCACACGCCGTTCTGCACCACGGCGTCGATGGCGCAGCCGACCGAGCAATGGGTGCAGATCGTGCGTTTGACTTCGGTGGCGCCGCCGGTCGTTTGCGCGGCTTCCGTCTGGTCGACGATGTTGAACGGCAATTGCGAAACCACCGCTCCCGCGCCGAGCGCGATGCCCGAGCGCCGCAGGAAAGCACGGCGGTCTATGGTCTTGCCGAGCATTCCCGAAACCGAGCGGGCGAGCCGGCTGGAGGTGGCGCCGTCGTTACCAGTGAGACCCGTGGATTTTCTGGTGAGCAGCATGGGGTTCCCCTCAGACTTTGGTGGTGTCGTAATACTTGCGGATGTGTTCCGTGAGGTGATAGCCCTTCGATCCGCTCACGGCTTCGGCTTTCCTGGGCTGTGCAGGAGGACTTTTGCCGGCGATGGCCGCCGCGGTAACGACGCCACCGGCACCGGCGGCGAACAGGAAATTACGGCGGGACAGCCTGGATGCTGGGGCTTTCATCACATCCTCCTTATTGCAAAGCGATCAGCTTGTTTGAATGGTGAAATAGTTATGCTTCAAGTTAGTGCAAATCCAGCAAAAAGGCAAATTTTTCACGAATGAGAACCAGTCATGATCGAAGGTAAGCCCCCTATTGAGAACCAATATCAGGAATCACCGACCCGCCCCCAGGTCGACCATTTCGAACGCTGTCTTCTCCAGCTCGAAAAATGACGCGGCAAACGCCGCAACGGGCTTGTAATAACTGGCCGACGGCGTCTTGTGCACTGCAGCACAAAAAGGGATGGCGCCGCGATACACAAAACTTTCGAAAAACTCGCGCTGTTGTTCGAGTGGTCGCCGTTCCTGGATCAGCCAGCGCATGACGTCGCTGACCCCAGAGAGGTGGTCCTCTACCTCGAACACGCCTTCCCGGCGGCCCAGACCCCAAGCGGCAAGTTGCTCGCGCAGACGGACCAGGTAGCGGTCGGGACCCGACGGTTCGGCGTAACCGGACAGATAAGGCGTAACCGCCGCCCGACCGACGCCGACGAACAGGGTGTCGTACTCCTGTCGCACGACGGCCGGGTAGGCGCTGCGGCACGCTTCCTGCAGCCCGCGCCATGCCGCGTGCAGCCCGCCGCCCTCCCCGGCCTCGCTGCGGCAGATTTCCGCCAGCAGGTTCGGATCCGCCGGCGCGTAGAAGAGCCGGCTGATCAGGCCGTAATAGTTGGCGCGCGCGCGATCCTCCGCTTCGAGCCCTCCCGCGGCATCGCTGTCGGTGACGGTTTCGCCCACCAACGCCTCACCCCTTCCCCTCATTTCATCCCCGTGGTATCGAAAATCGTGCCGTCGTTTCCCTTTTCGAACAGGTCCACCACCCGGCAATCCTGGCACATCTGCAAGCGGCGCAGCGCGGCAGGGTCGCGGAACATGGAGTGCGAGCTGAGCTTGCCGAGCATGTTGTCGATGATGCGCTGGTTGGCAAACGGCTTGCCGCAGCGCACGCAGGCGAAGATCTGGTCCTCGTTGAGCACCACGGCCTGCGTCGCGTCCGCGGTCAACAGCAGCCGTGGCTTCAGCGCGATCGCGTCTTCGGGGCAGGTCTTCTCGCACAGCCCGCACTGCACGCAGTTGCGCTCGATGAACTTCAATTGCGGCTTGTCCTTGGCGTCGATCAGGGCGCCCTCCGGACAGGCGCCGACGCAGGCAAGGCATAGAGTGCATTTCTGCTGGTCCACCTCGACCACGCCATAAGGCGCGCCGGTGGACAGCGCGACCTGCTCCTTGCGCGCCGGCGCATGCCGCAGCAGGTGATCAAACGTGAAATCGAGCGTAGCGCGCTTGTCGTTGGACAGGTTGAACGTGGCCGGTGTCAGCGTGCGCGGCTTTTCCCCCGCCCACACCGCCTGCTCCAGCGCCGCCGGGTCGCCGGCCTCGATCAAGCGGAAACGCCCCTCGCCCAGCCCCAGCCCGGCCATGATTTCCCGCGCGTAACCCATCTGCCGCTCGGTCGCCTCGCGGTAATCCGCGGGCTCCGCGCCTGATGAGAGCACGATGAACTGCGCCGCCCCCAGCGCGATGCTGCCCAGCATCAGGTCGAGCCCGAGGGAAGCGACGTGAAACACCTCGAGCGGAATCACGTGGGCCGGCAGGCCCTTGCCGCGCCGCCCCAGGCGCGCGATGAGCTCGCGCCCGTCCGTCGCGTTGTGAAACAGCAGGCACGCGCCCTCACCCCCCGCCTCCCGGTAAACCTGCAGCACGGTCTTGATCCGCGTGCCCACGTCGGAGACCCGTGGATAGGCATAGGTCATTGCGCCTGAGGGACACACGGTCGCGCAACCGCCGCACCCCATGCACAGGTGCGGCTCGACCTTGATCCGGTTCTCGTCAAGGTCGCTCGAGATGGCCCGCGTCGAGCAGATATCTATGCACTTGGTGCAACCGGTGATCCCGGAGCGGCCGTGGGCGCAGATTTTTTCCTTGTATTCGAAATACTTCGGCTTCTCGAACTCGCCAACGAACTTCATCAGCTGTTGCGCGGCGAGCGCCTGCTCCAGCGAATCGCGACCGGGAGCGAAATATCCCTGGGGCGGCTGCGGCAACTTGATCAGCGACTCGCGGGACAGGTCGAGAACCATGTCGCAGCGTTCGCTGCGTTGCGTTTCCGTGCGCTCGAAATCGACCGCGCCGATAGTGCCGCACGCTGTCACGCACTGGCGGTGCGCCTTGCACTTGTCGAGGTCGATCTGGTAGGAGAAATCGATGGCCTGCTCGGGACAGGCGTGGATGCAGGCGTTGCAGCGGGTGCAGGTATCGAGATCGATCGGGTTCACCTGCTCCCACTCGACCTGGAACGCGCCGAGATAACCGGTGACAGCGCGCGGCTTTCCGGAGAACACCGGGTAGCGGCGCACCGAGGGCAGCTCGTGGCGATCCGCTCCCTCGGTCACCAGCACGGTGACCGCGAGTTGCTCGGCCAGCCGATCGGCCCACTGCAACGCCGCCGCACCCGGCCCGATGATCAGCAGGCTGCCGCCGGACTGGTAGGAAACCACCGGCACCGGCTCGGGCTCGGGCAGATCGGCGAGCGCGAGCAGCGCCGCGATCTTCGGCGTCGCGCGCGCCGCTTCGGCCGACCATCCCGCGGTCTCGCGGATATTCACGAACTGGATGCCACCGCTGCCTTTCAGCGTCTCGTACAGCTCGCTGAACAGGGGCGCTTCCTGCGTACAGGCCACCACGAGATCGTTGCCGCTCTTCACCGCGGCCTCGAACGACGCAACGTGCCGGCGGCACAGCTCGGTATTGACATTGGGAACCGCGCCCAGCTTGAGCGCGCGCGCCAGCGCCTTGCCGTCGAGCGGCATGGTGCCGTTGCAGTTGCAGATGAGTTTGTCCTTGGCCATGCTTCCGGCGCGAGCCGCCTTGTGGTCTGCGAGTGGAACCTTGAGGATGGCGCAGCGTAGCGAAAAGCGCTGCGCAGGGCTACGACTTTATCTGTCCGCCCGAGCCGTCGGGTGACGCAGGTGCAGCCTCCGGCGCATTCGCCTGGCTACCGGGTTCCGGCGCGGATGGGGATGCGGGCTGCTCGATCCCTGGCGCAGATGCGTTCTGCTCCAGCTTGTCCTGCGCGCGCTGGTCCTCGTCCTCTTTGGCCCATCGCAAGATGTCCTGCGCCTGCTTTAGGCCCGCGAGCATGGCGGCGGGTATGGGCTCGGTCTTGCTGTAATCGTCGATGTAGGTGTCGAGCCCGTCCATCACGTTGAAATGGGGGTCGCTGAAGAGCTTCTTCAACGCCGCGCGACGCACGTCCTCGTTCACCTTGGGATGGAAAAAGGCGCGGTAGTCGGACTCCGGCGTCAGCGTGTCGAGCGGCGGCAGGTCCGGCGCCGGCGCATCGGGGTCCACCATGCTATTCGGCGCCGGCTCCGGCGGCAACCGCAGCGCTTCTTCTTTCCGCCTCGACCAGCGCGAGAGAAACGGCTCCGTCTCGGTGCCCCCCTGCTCCGGGGTCTTGAACTCGTCAGGCCCGGGGGTCATGTCGCTCCTCCGCGGCGCGATGCCACCCCTTTGTCCTTGCTGCTGGCATAGCGCACCTTTTTCTTTGGTTCCGGCCGGTAGTGCTCGGCGGCAAACTCGGCGATCCACGGCAACAGATCGGGCGGGAGCGCCACGCCGCCCACGCATTCCTCCGTGTCCATCCAGCGCGCGCCCTCGTGGTAGCTGACGCTGAGCGATTCCGGCCGCGCGATGTCGTCCCGCATGCGCCACATGATGAATAGCTTGGGCTGCGGCGAGGTGATGTTGTAAATATAGCCTTCCGCCTCGTCGGGGTGCAGCTTGAGCGTCAGCCCCGGAAACAGGATTTGCGTGAGGTTTTCGTCGCTGACAATGACGCGCTCGCCGCTTCCCGCCGGCATCACGTCGCGCACCACCCCCTTCGCGTCCCAGCGCTCGGTCGCCCAGCGATTGGCGAGCTTCACCCGCTCCATGATGACGGCGATGGGGTACGGCGCAATTCGGCTCGGGCCGGCGTTCTCGACCATGCGGGCATTGTGCGCCCGGCGCCGGCACCGCGCAACCGGAAACGCATCCAATTACTTGATTTGCAAACAGTGTTTTCCTTGCCGGAGGCCGGCTCGTGAGCGATAATCGCACGCAGACGAATGGTGCCCGAGCCGGCCTAATGTTGAAAGCTCAAAACCCCTCGATGACACCCGCGCCGCGCGACCGGCGGGGACGGGCACTGCGCGACCTGCGTATCTCGGTCACCGACCGCTGCAATTTCCGCTGCGTCTACTGCATGCCGAAGGAAGTGTTCGGCAAGGACTACGCGTTTCTCGACCGCAAGGAAATACTCGCGTTCGAGGAGATCGCCCGGCTCGCCCGCGTCTTCAGCGGCCTCGGTGTCGAAAAAGTCCGCCTGACCGGAGGCGAGCCGCTGGTGCGGCGCAATCTCGAGCAGTTGATCGGGATGCTGGCACCGATACCCGGGCTCGACCTCACGCTGACCACCAACGGCTCGTTGTTGAAGCAGAAGGCGAGCGCGCTCAAGGCGGCGGGCCTGAACCGCGTGACGGTCAGCCTCGATGCGCTCGACGACGCGGTATTCAAGCGCATGAACGACGTTGATTTCCCGGTTGCAAAAGTATTGGAGGGAATCGATGCGGCCGCGGCGGCGGGACTCGCTCCGGTCAAGATCAACATGGTGGTCAAGCGCGGCGAGAACGAGAACGACATCCTGCCGATGGCGCGGTTTTTCCGCGGCAGCGGCCACGTCCTGCGCTTCATCGAGTACATGGACGTCGGGCATCCCAACGGCTGGCGCAAGGACGACGTCGTCAGCGCGCGCGAGATCGTGTCCATGATCGACCGCGAGTTCCCGCTCGAGCAAATTGACCCCAATTACACGGGGGAAGTCGCGGAACGCTGGCGCTATCGCGACGGCAGCGGCGAGATCGGCGTGATCGCATCGGTAACCCAGGCGTTCTGCCGCGATTGCACGCGCGCGCGCGTCTCGACCGAGGGCAAGCTCTACACCTGCCTGTTCGCGACCGGCGGCCACGACCTGCGCGCGTTGCTGCGCGGCGGCGCCACCGACGACGAAATTCGGAAGTCGATCGCCGCGATCTGGACCCGGCGGGATGACCGCTACTCCGAGGTCCGCTCCAGCCAGACTGTGAAGCTCGAGAAGATCGAGATGTCCTATATCGGAGGGTGAGGAGTGAGGGGTGAGGAGTGAGGCGAGAACGCCCCCTCAATCCGCCCCGCCTAACGCCTTACGCCTAACGCCTCACGTGGAAAATACCTACCGTCCCCAACTCACCAGCGCCAGCCGTCCGCTGACCTTCGAGGTCGAAGCGGTCAACGAGCGTGGGGAAGCCGTGCCCACGCCGATTGCGGGCGAGCACCCCCTCACGCTCTATATCGACAAGCGCGAGATCGTCACCCTGATGACGCTCGGCCAGGCGCCGGAGGCGCTGACCATCGGCTACCTCCGCAATCAGCGGCTGGTCGGGTCGATCGAGGACATCGCCGCCGTGCAAGTGGACTGGGAAACCGACTCGGTCGCCGTCACCACCCGCGCAGGCGTGCAGGGACTGGACGAAAAGCTCGGCAAGCGCACCGTCACCACCGGCTGCGGCCAGGGGACGGTGTTCGGTGACCTGATGGAGGAGATCGACACCATCAAGCTCCGCGATGACGTCCGGCTCCCCGAGGAAACGCTCTACGCCCTGCTCGATACCGTGCGGCGCCACGAGACGATCTACAAGAGCGCCGGCGCGGTCCACGGCTGCGCGCTCGCTGCCGGCGCGGACATCCTCTACTTCGTCGAGGACGTCGGCCGCCACAACGCCGTGGACGCCATCGCCGGTAAGATGTGGCTCGACCGCGTCGACGGCTCGGACAAGATTTTCTACACCACCGGCCGCCTCACCTCCGAGATGGTGATCAAGGCCGCCCAGATGCAGGTGCCGTTCCTGGTGTCGCGCTCAGGCCTGACCGAAATGGGCCACCAGATCGCCTCCCGCGTCGGCATCACCATGCTCGGCCGCGCGGTGAACAAGCATTACCTGCTGTTCACCGGCAAGCAACGATTCGTCAAGACCGTCATGCCAACAATGTTGGCATGACGGTCTTCGTTCCAGGTTCCAGGTTCCAGGTTCCAGGTTCAAGGTTCCAGGTTCAAGGTTCAAGGTTCAAGGTTCAAGGTTCAAGGTTCAAGCAAAGTTGAAGCTCGTTCTAAATCGAGAGTTCCGGTTTTGAACTCTGAACCTGGAACCTGGAACCTGGAACTATGAACTCGGAACTTGGAACATTGAACTTGGAACACCCACCCGCCAAAATCACCGGTGTGATTTTGGCGGGTGGGTTGGGCCGGCGCATGGGTGGCGTGGACAAGGGATTGAAAGTGCTGCGCGGCAAACCGATGGTGGCGTGGGCGCTCGAGCGCTTCGCCCCGCAGGTCGACGAGGTCCTGATCAATGCCAACCAGAATCCCGGTATCTATGGGGGGTTCGGTTACCGCGTCATCCCGGATGAGATCGGCGGTTTCGCCGGCCCCCTCGCCGGCCTGCACCGGGGATTATCCGAGGCACGGCACGAGCTGGTCGCCACCGTGCCCTGCGACTCCCCGTTTTTGCCCGGCGATTTGATCCCGCGGCTTCGTGGCGCCCTGGACAACACGGGGTCCGACGTTGCGGTGGCAAAAACGGGAGATCAACCCCATCCGGTGTTTTGCCTCTGCCGCAAGAGCGTGCTGCCGGGTCTCACGAAGTTTCTCGCCGGCGGCGGGCGCAAGATCGACGCCTGGTACGCGAAGTTGAAGGTCGTCGAAGTCCCCTTCGACGACAACCCGGGCGCCTTCAGTAACGTCAACACGGAAGCTGAACTGAAAGCCCTCGAGGAGAGACCGCTACCATAAGGATCGGTCATCGCTTCGGCGCCGGCGGCATTCCCCGGTCGCATCCCCGGAAACCGGGGCCCCTGCTCCACGGCTCATACCGCCCCTTCAGCAACATCAACACCGAGGAAGAATTACTTGCCTTGGAGCGCGGCACGCTGCTGCTCGCGATCTGGGTCTACCGCGCGCTGCCGCAGTTTCCGCGGGCCAAGGGGTAAGGCCTTGGTCTGACCCCGGGAATTCGTTACTCCGGGCCCCTATTTCCGTTTAATCCACTATGCTGTGCCAGCCAAGGCAAGCCGGCCCGGTCCGGGCATGCTGTCGATGTGGGTGGTGGGCAGCGTGACCACCGTGGTCTCGAGCTGCGCAGGGTTAGCGAAGCACTGGCAGGCGCGAGGCGGAAACTCGTGAGGGTCAAACCAGATGCAGCGAAGCGCTGAGTTCGATTTCATCGTGGTGGGTGCCGGCAGCGCGGGATGCGTGCTCGCCAACCGGCTGAGCGCATCGGGGCGTCACAGCGTGCTGCTGCTCGAGGCCGGCGGCGAGGACGACGACCTGTGGATCCATATTCCCCTCGGCTACGGCAAGCACTTCACGAATCCCAAGGTGAACTGGCTCTACCACAGCGAGGCGGACGAGAAAACCGGAAGCCGGAGTATCCTGCAACCGCGCGGCAAGGTGCTCGGCGGCACGAGTTCGATCAACGGGCTGGTGTACATACGCGGCCAGCACGAGGACTACGACGACTGGCGCAATCTCGGCAACCCCGGCTGGGGTTACGCGAGCGTGCTGCCGTACTTCCGCAAAGCGGAGGACAACCAGCGCGGCGCGAACGAGTACCACGGCGTGGGCGGTCCGCTCAGCGTGTCCGATACGTCCGAGCCCCATCCGCTGTGCGAAGCATTCTTCGCCGCCGCCGGGACGTGCGGCTATCCGCTCAATCCCGATTTCAACGGCGCCCGGCAGGCAGGCTTTGGTTACAACCAGGTGACGCAGCGGCGAGGCCGCCGGTGCAGCACGGCGGTGGGCTACCTGCGCCCGGCGCGCGGGCGTCCCAACGTGTCCGTCGCGACGGACGCCCACGCCACGCGCATCCTGTTCTCCGGGCGGCGCGCCACCGGCGTTGACTACCTGCGCGGCGGCACCCGGCAGTCCGCGCACGCGCGCGGCGAAGTCATACTTGCCGCCGGCGCGTTCAATTCGCCGCAGCTCCTGCAATTGTCGGGGCTCGGGCCCGCGTCTCACCTGCAGGCGCTGGGAATTCCCGTTCTCGCCGACGTGCCGGGAGTGGGCGCGAACCTGCAGGACCACTATAACGGGCGCCTGGTCTTCGAATGCGCCGAACCGTTCACGTTGAACGACGTCGTTGGCAGTCCCATGAGAAAGCTCGGCGAGGGATTGCGCTACTTCCTCATGCGCAAGGGGTTCCTGACCATGGCTGCGTCGACCGCGACGGGGTTCGTGGCGACGGAGCCCGGCGCCTCCCGGCCGGACACGCAGATCGGGCTCGTGCTCTACAGCACGGAGAAGTCCGGCGACACGCTGCATCGCTTCTCCGGGTTTACCCTGCTGGTGAGGCTGCTCAAGCCCGAGAGTCGCGGAACGGTGCTCGTGACGAGCGCCGATCCGCTCGCGGCCCCGGCGATCAGGCCCAACTACCTGTCCACTCCCAAGGACTGCAACGTCCTGGTGGCCGGGATGAAGATCGCGCAGCGCCTCGTCGATGCCGAGCCGTTGCGCCGCTACGTCGCGCGCGCGCACGAGCCCGCGCAGCCGTTCGCGAACGACGACGAATGGCTGCAATACCTTCGCGTCCGCGGCGGAATCAGCTATCACCCCGTCGGCACGTGTCGGATGGGAAACGACGCCGGCGCGGTCGTCGACGCGCGCCTGCGCGTTCGCGGCTTCGAGGGCTTGCGGGTCGTCGATGCTTCCATCATGCCGACCCTCGTGTCCGGCAATACCAACGCACCGACAATCATGATCGGGGAGAAAGGCGCCGACATGATCCTCGAGGACGCAGGAGGAAGTGCGAAGCCATGAACTCGTCGCGCTTGCCAGGACGCCGCTGCCGGCGGTCCGCGCAGATCAGCAGGGAGATCGTGAGCAGGCTCATTTGCTTCATTGCTGAAATGCTTGCACTGCTGCTTGCCGCGGGCGCTGCGCAGGCGCAGGAATATCCGGCGAAGCCGGTACGCATCATCGTTCCGTCGTCACCCGGCGGCGGCACGGACATCCTCGCGCGACAGCTCTCGGTCAAGCTGACGGAGCGCTGGGGGCAGCAGGTAATCGTCGACAATCGGCCCGGCGCCGGCCAGATGATCGGTATTTCGCTCGCCGCCAAATCGCCGCCCGACGGCTACACGCTCGTGATGACCTCGACGCCGCTCGCCATCAACACCGTGCTCTACAAGAAAGTGCCGTACGATCCGATCCGCGACTTCGCGCCGGTGACGCAGGTCGCGGCCATGCCCAACCTCCTGGTCACGCATCCGGCGCTGCCGGTGCGCAACGTGAAGCAGATGATCGCGCTTGCCAGGTCGCGCCCCGGCGAGCTCGCCTATGCCTCATCCGGCGTCGGCACCGGGCCGCATCTTTCGATGGAGCTTTTCAACCACATGGCCGGCATCGAGCTCCAGCACGTGCCATACAAGGGCACCGGCCCCGGGCTGATCGACACGATGTCAGGTCACGTGCCGTTGCTGATGTCGACGCTGCTGCCGCCTCTGCCGCATCTGAAGACCGGCCGGTTGCGCGCGCTGGGCATCACCAGCGCGAGGCGGGTCTCGAGCCTGCCTGATGTTCCCACTGTGGCGGAAAGCGGCGTCGCAGGTTACGAGGTGGTTGGCTGGTACGCGATCGTCGCGCCCGCGGGCACGCCGCAGCCTGTCGTCGCGAAGCTGCAGGCCGACATTGCGGCAATCCTCCACTCACCCGAGATGCGCGACAAGCTCGCGGCCGAGGGCGCCGAAGTCGTGGGCTCGAAATCCGAGGAATTCGGCGCGTTCCTCAAGTCCGAAATCGACAAGTGGGGCAAGGTCGCCAAAGCGGCACGGATCCCGATGCAGTAATCCATGGAAACCGGGACAGTAATGGGTAATGAGCAACAGGTCGGGCCGTTTGGACGTTTGACCCATTCGCCTTTCGCCTTTCGCCTTGCCTTTCCTCACTCCGGCCCTACGAACCCGATGTATGCCCCGCAGGCTTCGGCGGGCGGCACGAGCATCGCGTGCTCGCCGGTGTCGCGCACGCCGCGCGCGGGGGGCGGCATGCCGTGCTGCTCCATCCAGCGGGCGGCCGCACCCATGCTGGTGGTGCGGTAGAGCGCCTGGAACGGGCCGGGACCGCGGCGCTCCAGCGCATCGGCGGCCGGTCCCGGCGCGTACGGGTGCGCGATGGTGAGACCGGCGGGGCCGAACTGGAACACGGCCATGTGCGACATGATCACCGTGCCCTTGTACATCCGCGGTTGGGACACGCCCAGCACCTTGCAATACATCGCCACGGAAGCCTCGAGATCCTGCACGACGATGTAGGTGCGCTCGAGAAAGCGCACGCCGTTGGGATGGGGGCCTGCGCCGGGCGTGTGCTTGCGGCGCTCCGCCATCGGCGTGAGGTGCTGGATGAAGAACAGCGGCAGCGGGTTCTCCGGGCCGAGCATCGCGGCTTTCCACCGGAACTCCTGCCCGCCCTGGGCGCGCCGGCCGTCCACGGCGTCGCTCACGTCCACGCCGCGGGCGCGCATCGCGGCGACGTCCGCCGCCAGGTCGTCGCTTTGCAGAATGGCGTAGCGGATCCCGCCGCCCGCCACGATGAATCCGGCCAGGTCGCGTGCCCATCTCCCGGCTCCGCTGTCGGCCGCCCGTTCCTCGGCCGGGTCACGGACCGCCAGCAACTCGAGGTAGTCCTCGTCATTGAACGCAATCGCGTTGTGGGTGCCCTTGCCGGGATGAACGCCGCCCGGCTGGACGTTGAAGCCCATCCTGCGGTACTGCTCCGTGCCCCGCGCGAGGTCGGGCACGCAGATCATGATGTGGTCGATACGGGTGAACATCTCAGGCTCCGGGCGAAAAAGGAGCCAGTGTAACGCTTAGAGTCCCTAACATAATGAAACGCGCGTGCGTTGCGAGTCAGAATCGTCGATAGCGCGAAGCGAGGTGCAGCCAATACTCGCTGTATTGGCAAGCCTCGCGACAAAGCTAGCGGCGATTCTGGCCGCAACCCCTCGTGGGCTGGCACGGTTTTGGCCCGCGGCTAGCTGCTCGGTGCATGCCCATTGCGGGGCCTGACCGTGCCGCTGCTCCCGCGTTGCCAAAACCGTGACAGCGCAGCGTGTGTTTCATTATGTTAGGGACTCTTAGCCTAAGCGCGCATGCGCGCCGCTTCGACGAGCGCGCCCAGGAGCCCCACGTGCGGGTTCATCACCAGGTGCACGGGCATCGCCGCCAGCAGGTCGCTGAAGCGGCCCTTCTGCACGAAAGCGCGCAGGAAACCTCCCTCCTTCAGCGTGGAGGCGATCCGCGGCGCAATACCGCCGGCGACGTAAACCCCGCCGCGCGCGAGCGTGGTGAGCGCCAGGTTGCCGGCAAATGCTCCATAGATGGAGATGAAGAGGTCGAGCGCGCGCACCGCCAGGGGATCGAGCCTGGCCATGGCAAACTCCGCGATGACTTCCGCCGTGTCCGCGCGCTGCTGCAGTGCTTCCTGCAACGACTTCGAGAGATTGCCCGCACCGGTCTCCTGGAGGAAGCTGAAGATGCGCATCAATCCTGGACCCGACACCACCCGCTCGTAGGACACCCGACCGAAGCTGCGGCGCAGGTGCGCGAGCAACTGGTCCTGCAACTCATCTACCGGCGCGAAATCGGCGTGCCCCGCTTCCGACGGGTGCACCGTGTAGCCGTCGTCCTGCCAGGTCAGCAACCCCACGCCGAGTCCGGTGCCGGCGCCGATGATGAGCCGGGCCGCCTTCGCCATCGGGCTCCCTGCCTGAAGCGTTTCTATCTCGCCGGGCGCGAGCCGGCCGATGCCGCGGCCGGCCGCGGAAAAATCGTTCATCAGCCGCACTTCCGGCAGCCGCAGCTCGACGGCCAGCGCGTTGCCGCTGATCTTCCAGCCCAAGTTGGTCAGCGTCGTGCTATTGGAGGCAACCGGCCCGGCCACTGACAAGCAGGCGGCAGCAATCGCCCCACGATGCTCGGCCACCACCGGTTGTTGCAGGAAATCCGCCAGTATCGGCTGCAGCCCGTCGAACTCCCGGCAGGCATAGACGTGCTGGGCGACGACCTCCGGCCGGGCCGCTGCGCCGGCGACCGCAAGCGCCACGGCCGCCTTGGTGCCACCGACGTCCGCCGCGAGCAGGTACTGCCGGCTCAACGCGCGCTCCGGCTCAGGCGAAGAGGGCGGCCTGAAGCGCCGGCTTGCTGTCCAGCGCCTCGGGTTCGGCGACGAAATAGCCCTGGGCGTAGTCAATTCCCAGCTCGGTGATGCG
>CAZCGD010000458.1:0-2334 GCA_964498105.1 uncultured Streptomycetaceae bacterium | reverse complement strand
CGCTTCCGCAGGCGGTACAGACCCGCCATGGTCACGAATCCCGAAGCCAGCATCAGGACGGCCGTGGGCTCCGGCATGAAGCGGAAGTCGATCTTCCGCATTCGGGCCGAGGACCACACCATCTTGATCGGCTTTCCAGAGATCGGCGGGAATACCAGGTAAGCGTGCACCAAGCGCGGGTGAACCATCGAGATGGTTCCGTTGAGACCCATGGCAGTTCGGTTGTCGTAGCCGGTTGCCGTCTGGATCGTGTTGGTATTGCCGTTCGGCTCCCAGGCCTGGGCCATTCCCGTCGTGTACGGCGCACGTGATTGCAGGTAGTTGACCGTCCTCTGGTAATACTGCGGGCCGCCCATCACCGTCTGGCCGATGACCAGCCGGGTGGCGTGGTACGGCTCCGTCAGCTGATAGCGGAATCCCCGGCTGGCCAGCGTGACTTCGCCGACCTTCATCGGTACACCGGTCCCGAGCTGCTTCGAGAGGGGTTTGGGCGGCCAGCTGGCCGTCGACCACGGCCCGCTGATCGTGATCAACTGGTAGAAGCGCGCGTTCGGGCCTTCGAAGAAGCGCATCGTCCCACCGAAGCGGCTTTTGCCCGGCCAGATCATGATTGAACCGCCACGGCTCTGGTCATAGCGGCCGCCCCAGGTGGTGGTCGGGGTGACCGGATTGTACATCGCGGTCGGCGGATTCGCGGGATTCAACATCGTGGTTGCGAATCGGATCGTCGTGGTCGCCGTCGGGGCGTTCGGGTTGTTCGCTTGGAAGGATCCCTTTGCGTTCCAGTACGAGTACCAACCCTTCGATTCCGGATAACCCACGTAGCACTGGAAGGTTCCCGGACCGCACGCGAAGTAGTAGGTGGTGTTCTTGATGAACGACTTCGGAGCGGTGAAGCGCGGCTTGCTGGCCGTCTTGCCCCCCACGTAGGCGACCGCGGGCGGCTTGTAGCTCGCCATCCCGCTTGGCGGGATCACGTAGCCATCGGTCCACGGGCCCGTGTGGCTGAACCACCAGGTCCGCTTCGCGCGAAACAGCGCCCCCGCGGCGTTCGCGGAGTCAGCGACTAATAGCGAAAGCGGTGCAGCCAGCATTGCGGCTGCGACTAACATCGGTACAAACTTGCGAGTTCTGAGACTCACCATATGGGTGGCTCCCTGTGTTGTTCGTGACTATTGTGATCGCGGCATTTGCGATCCGGCCGATCTCCTGTCGCCTGCGTGCCTACCGCCGTTGCGTGATGTTGCCGGTTGACTGTTGACGGATGGCGCGCTTTGACAGACGATCGAGCGTTAACCCAACCGCCTGCACGGACCACTTTGGCAGAGAAGCGACGGCCAAGTCAAGGATATTTGCGCTATCGGGTGTTAATTGTACCCCGCGGGGAACTTCGCATCATGCGCCCTTGACCGGGCAGAGGGTTTAGAGAGGAATGGGATTGAGTCCGCGATCTGCACATCGTTGGTTTTACAGCGAGTTCGCGCTGGCGGTCGCGGTTTGTGCGCTGATGGGCGCGTGCAGCCCGGAGTTGACCCTCGACGAACTCCGGAGCTTCCAGCAGGCCGGCCGCTTTGCGGAGACCATCGAGCCGCTTCGCGCGCGGCTCGAAGAGACGCCGGATGACTCCGAGCTCAATCACCTGTATGGAGTTGCGCTGCTGCAGACCGACCAGGCGGCGCTCGCGATCTGGCCGCTGCGCAAATCCGCGCAGGACCCCGAGCGCGCGATCGACGATGGCTTCCTGCTGATTCAGGCGATTCTCGACGGCGGCAGCCCCGAAGACGCCGTCGAAGTGGCGAACCGGGTGCTCGAGCTGGCGCCGGAGCGCGTCGACGTGCTGCGACTGCGCATCGCCGCGCTGTCGAAGTCGAGAAAGCACGAGGAAGTCCTCGTCGATGTCGACCGCATCCTCGAACTCAAGCCGGGTGATTCCGGCGCGTTGGTTTCGCGCCTGGTGGCGCTGCTGAGCCTCGACCGCGCGGAAGAGGCGGAGCAGACGCTCGCCGAGGTCAGTGAGGCGGCAAAGAACCTCGAAGGCGGCTACGACTGGGAACCGCGCGTCTGCGGCGCGACCGCGACCTTCATGAAGGAGAAGGGCGACCCCGAAGGCGCGGAGCGGATCTGGGACGAATGCCTGGAACAATTTCCGGCGGAGGAGATGATCGTCTTCCCCGGAATCGAGTTCTTCAGCGAGATCGCGAAACCCGCGCGCGCCACCGAGGTCCTGCGCCGCGCGTACGAAAGCGCGCCCACCCACATGCCGTTCATCGAGGCCATCGCAAACCGGCTCGGGCTCGCGGGGCAAGGCGAAGAAGCCGTGCGCATCCTGCTTGC
>CAZCGD010000457.1:0-5255 GCA_964498105.1 uncultured Streptomycetaceae bacterium | reverse complement strand
CCGGAAACGGCCGGTCGGGATGGATCGCCGTCGGGTTGCGCGTCATGACGTCCGCCAGCCGCGTGGTCCGGGTATCCCGTCCTTCCGCCAGCACGCGGAAGAGCGCGTCGCGTTCGGTGAATACTCCCACCAGCTTGCCCTCTTCCACCACCATCACGGCGCCCACCTCCTTCTGCTTCATGAGCTGGGCGGCAGCGCTGACGGTGATGGTTTCCGGAGCCGTGACGAGTTCCTGCTCCGCGATGATCGTTCTGATGGAACGGTTCGACATGGCAATCCTCCTGTCGCAGCGTGCTCGGGATCATTCTACCCCTGCCTGAAAAAAGAAACAGGGTCAAAGAAATAGGGGCAGACCGAGCTGCCCCTATTTCTTCAGGTGTTAGACTAGCCCCCTTCCAACGCCAGACGCGCCCCTACCGACTCGATATGAACCTGCAGCTCAGCATATGAGTTCGAACAAACGCAGGCAGCCCGACAAGATCCTCGTCGATATCGCGGAGTACGCAGCCGACTACAGGATTTCCAAACCCAGTGCTATCGAGGCCGCGCGCCTGTGCATGATGGATGCCATCGCCTGCGCGCTGGATGCGCTCGACTATCCGGAATGCACCAAGCTGCTCGGGCCGGTGGTGCCGGGGACCACCGTGCCGAACGGCTCGCGCGTGCCGGGCACGGCTTACGAACTGGACCCGGTGACCGCGACGTTCAGTTTCGGCTGCATGATCCGCTGGCTCGACTACAACGACACCTTTACCGCGGCGCAGGGCAGCCATCCCAGCGACAACCTCGGCGGCATCCTGATGCTGGCCGACCATCTGAGCCGCCGCAACGTCGCCGCGGGACGCGCGCCCCTGAAAGTCCGCGATGTGCTGGAGAGCCTGGTGAAGGCTTACGAAATCCAGGGCTGCATCGCCATCGAGAACGACTTCAAGGCCATGGGCATCGACCACAACCTGTTGACGCGCGTGGCGGGCAGCGCCGTGCTGACGCGCATGCTCGGCGGCGGGCGGGAGGAAATCATCAACGCGGTATCCAACGCGTGGATGGACGACAGCCTGACGGCCTTCCGCCAGGCCCCGAACACCGGCTGGCGCAAGAGCTGGTCGACGGCCGACGCGAGCTTCCAGGCGCTGCGGCTCGCGCTGATGGCGGTCAAGGGCGAGATGGGCTACCCAACGGTGCTGACCGCGAAGCAGTACGGCTTCCACGACGCCCGCAACAACGGCCGCCCGCTCCGGTTTCAGCGGCCGTACGGTGAGTACATCATCGAGCATTCCATGTTCAAGTTCGTTCCTGCCGGCATGCACAGCCAGTCGGCCGTGGAGTGCGCGATCAGGTTGCATCCTCTCGTGAAGGACCGCATCAGGGACATCTTGCGTGTCGAGCTTCACAGCCAGCGCGCACTGATGGGAATCATGTACAAGACCGGGCCGCTTCATAACCCCGCAGACCGCGACCATTGCGCGCAGTACGTCGTCGCCATGGGCCTCATCTTCGGCCGCCTCGCGGCCGGGGACTTCGAGGACGGCGTGGCTGCCGATCCCAGAATAGACGCGCTGCGGGAGAAAACCGTCGTCACCGAAAACAAGCGCTACAGCCGCGACTTCGTCGATCCCAAGAAGCGCTCCAGCGCGAACGCCGTCCAGGTCTTCTTCAAGGACGGCACCCACACGCCGAAGGTCGAGATCGAGTATCCCGCCGGCCACCCGCGCCGCCGCGCCGAGTTCCTGCCGGTGCTGAACGCCAAGCTCGAGACGAGCCTGGCGCGGAGGTTCGCGCCGAAGCGGTGCCGGCGCATACTCGACGCCTGTGGCAACGCCGACGCGCTCGCGCGCATGCCGGCGCACGAGTTCGTCGACCTGTTCGTAATGCAATAGACAGGATTTACAAGATTTACAGGATTAAACCAAGCAACAAACAATAAGAGCGCCTAACAGAATGACGACTGGTGAAACCACCCCCATCCCAACCTTCCCCCTGAGGGGGAAGGAGAACTCTTTTCTCCGAGAGGAAAAACATTCCCTCCCCCTCAGGGGGAGGGCTAGGGTGGGGGTGGTTCGCTTGCTCCACGATCACTCATTTTGTTTCCGGTTCTAAGGATCTTGCGTTGTAGTCAGTTTGAATCTTGTTAATCCTGTTAATCCTGTCCATTCTGGTTTTGATCTGCACTCTCGAGCCGAGGAGAAAGGGATGCGAGTCGACGGGCGATCACGCGTAGTCTTCTTCGCTCTATGCCTTATCTTGCCATCGTCCGTGGCGTTCTCAGCGAGCGCCTGGAAACCCGATCAGCGCGTCGAACTCCTCGTCGGTGTCTCGGCAGGAGCGGGCAGCGACACGACGGCGCGGGAGATACACAAGCTGCTGACCGAGAAGAAGTTGATCGACGCGAATGCATCGGTGGTGAACAAGCCCGGCGGCGGCGGCGCGATTGCGCTCACCTACCTCAACCAGCAGGCGGGCAACGGCCACTACGTGATGGTGACCTCGCCGACCATGCTCACCAACCACATCACCGGGCGCACCAGCTTGAATTACACCGACGTCACCCCCCTCGCCCAGGCCGGGAGCGAGTTCGTCGTGTTCAGCGTACGCACAGAGTCCCCGATCAGGACTGCCATGGACCTGGCGGAGCGTCTGAAGGCGGATCCCGGCAGCCTCACCTTCGCCGTCGGCAACTCGACCGGCAGCCACAACCATATCGCGACCGCGCAAGTCACCAAGGCGCTTGGCGGGGACCCGAAACGCCTCAAGGTCGTCGCATTTGGCGGCTCGGCGGAAGGGGTGGCAGCCCTGCTGGGAGGGCATATCGACGTGACCGCCTCGCCCCCATCGGTGATGCTGCAGCACGTCAAGGCCGGAAGGGCGAGATTTCTGGCCGTGGCGTCGGACCGGCGGCTGAGCGGCGAGCTGGCAACTGTTCCCACCTGGAGGGAATTGGGCATACACGCGATAGCTTCCAACTGGCGCAGCATCATCGGCCCCCGGGGGATGAGCGAAGAGCAGGTGCGCTACTGGGAACGACGTGTTCGCAAAAATGGTCGCGCTTCCCGAATGGAAGCAAGGCCTGGAGGCGAAGCTCGTCGAGTACACCTATTACAACGCCCGCGACACTCGCAAATTGATGGAAACGGAGTACGCGGCGCTGGCTGCCACGCTTGCCGATCTTGGACTAGCTAAGAGCCCGTGACATTATGAAACGCGCGCGTGAAAATGAGGACGCACACAATTATTTTGAATAATAGTGTGCGTCCCCTTTTCCCCCCGGAATGGGGACGACTGATGTCGGGCGGGTGAGGAGAAGAGGGTGACGAGATCCAGTATCGCTGCGGCTCGATTTTGCGGCGCCTTCGCGCTTCAGTTCTCAATCATCATTGGTTCCGCCGCAGCAGCGGAGTATCCGTCGCGGCCGATCCGGCTGATCGTGGTGACCGCACCCGGCGGCGGCCCCGACGTGGCCGCTCGCATCATCCAGCCGCCGCTCTCCGAGCGGCTCGGCCAGACGATCGTGGTCGAGAACCGGGCGGGGGCGAACGGCAACATCGCCGGCGAACTCGTGGCGCGGTCGGCCCCTGACGGCTACACGCTGCTGTTCGGCCATGACAGCGGGATGGTGATCAACCCGCACATTTACTCGAAGATGACCTTCGATCCCCTGAAAGACGTCACGCCGGTCGCGACCACGGTCATCACCCAGCTCATCCTTTCGGTGCACCCTTCGTTGCCGGTCAGGAACTTCAAGGAATTCCTCGCGTTTGCGCGCAAGACCAGCCCGCCGCTTCAATATGCCTCGGCCGGCAACGGCAGCCAGCACCATCTTTCGACCGAAATGCTCAAGCAGCGGGCCGGGATCAACCTCACGCACGTCCCCTACAAGGGCGGCTCGCCCGCCGCTATCGCGGCAGTCGCGGGCGAAGTGCCGATCGTGATGTCCGGCGCGTCCTCCGCCCTGCTGGTCAAGGCAGGCAAGCTGCGCGCGATCGCGTCCACCGGCCGCGAGCGCCTGAAGCTGTTCCCGGACGTGCCGACCATCGGCGAATACTTTCCGGGCTACGAGATCAACAACTGGCTGGGCATCTGGGCGCCGGCGGGCACGCCCGAGCCGGTGATGCTGCGGCTGCGCGCGGAAATTAACCGGGTGCTGACGCTACCCGAGGTGGGCGAGCGCATCCGCTCGGTGAATAGCGCCGATCCCTGGATCACCACCCGCGAGGAATTCGCCGCCGCGATCCAGCGCGACTACGAGAAATACGGCAAGCTGGTGAAGGAAATCGGCGTGAGGATCGACTAGAACAGTGACGAAAAATGGTGACGATTAAGGGTGACGAATAATGGTGTCGAAAAGCCGTAACAGGTTGTACGTCACCCGTATCTCGTCACTTTCTTGCCACGCCACGGTCATACCGCCACCGCCGTCACGTCGTAGGTGAACAGCCACTCGTAGCGCTGCTTCACCCGCTCCTCGGACCATTCGCGATCCACGTAGTCCTGCGCTCCGGCCGGCTCGGCCATGGCGCGGCTCTGGAAGCGGCGCGAAGCCGCCGATGCCGCCTCCGGCTATCAATACGTGTGGGCATTGCCATTCGGGAGCACGGCAGCGCGAGCGAAATCCTGGCGAAACGGTCGCGGAGGTCAGCGACGGGTCCTGGTCGCCGGCCTTATCGTATAAAGCAGGAGGCGGTGATCGAAGCCCCCCGCCTCGCCGAGATACTGGCTTCCCCGCAGGTCGTAGCTCCTGCAAACCTTCCCGGTGATTCGGTCCTCGTCGTAATCCTTTGTCTTGATCACCGAGTCATCCGCCCTCGCGAAGGATGCGCTGTATACGCTTCGGCCGCTGGCATGGCCTTTTCTCACCACCACATCCACTCCCACCGTATCATCGGTCAGGTCGTCAAATATCGCTGCCGGAAGCCATACCGTGAACACGTGATGCAGATGCTTCAGTCCGATTTTGGTCAGTTGATAATCGTCAACCACACGCGTGCGCAATATGATGCGTCTTTCGATGACTTGCCTTGCCGCTGCCATATTTCCGGATGCTGCGCCGTGGAGGCGCGATGAGTCAAGGAGTAAATCGGTCAGTGATCACTCATCACTTCTTCCCGGCGGCCCGCCGTTCGAGCGCCTGCCGCGCATTGCGCGCGAGGGTCTCGTCGGGATCCTGCGCCAGGCGCTTAAGGATCTCCGGCGGCGTAGCCTTGTTGTAGGTGAGGTTCATGCGCGCGTGGAGATCCTTGCTCCTCGACAGCCGCTCCATC